>JACQAM010000024.1 GCA_016194975.1 Bacteroidota bacterium | reverse complement strand
TTTTGTTATGCGCCATTTTTGTCCATCCTTCGTTGCATTTCTTGGCCGTAGTCGCTCCACTATGGCCTGCAAAATGCGTCTCGGCTGAACAAAAATGGCATCATAACAATTCCAAAAAATGAATTTTAAACAGCCTCTTATTGATTGACCATTTGCAGCACTCAGGGAGTAACTCATCTTTCTTACCTTCGGTTCAAATTTCCACCCGATGAAAAAATTTATTCTTCTTGTTTTCTGCTTCGCAGCAGTTTCTCTTTTTTCACAGGATCGTAAATCGCTTCTGCAGGCCGCGCTGAAAAATTCCAATTCAGGCGATTCTACTTTTTTGCTCCGCGATTCTGTTCTTGCTCATTTGTATTATGATGCTGAATCGGATTCTCTTCTTCTCGCAGGATTATCGGACCAGGCCGGGCTTTCAAAAAGTGATATCGATTATATGCGCGCACAACTCCAGCATTATTCTGCTCATTGCTGGTCGGCCGACTCGGTAAAGAATGCCGTCATTGTTTCTTCTGCTGTAACTCCCGCTGCTGCTTTGAGCCCGAAAAAACTGGCGAAAGCGTGGAATAATTATTTCTCCACTCACAAGACAGGATATTTTGAAATGAGTGAACCTGTTTTTTCGAAAGACGGAACGTATGCTGTAGTTTATGTTGGATTCCAGTGCGGGGGAAATTGCGGGAATGGCGGCGCCACACTTTATCATTGGGAAAAAGGAATGTGGAAGCCGGTGAAAAATTGTTTTGCATTTGAAAAGCAACCGCATTGAATTTTTGAATGATAGCTCATATTTCCTATCTTAGCTACTTCTAAAAATTTCCCATGAAAAAACTATTCCCCACCATTTTTATTCTTGTCTTTTTATCGCCGCGCTTCGCTCATGCACAAGCCGGTCCTTACTGGGCAACTGATGTAGCTCCTATCTTCTATGCGAACTGCACCAAGTGTCATAATCCCAATGGAATTGCTCCGTTCCCGCTTATCACTTTTTCAGATGCGGTGAACAACAGCACCAATATGGTGAGCCAAGTTTCCACTGGGAAAATGCCACCGTGGCCTCCCGATACTACTTACAATCGCTTCTGTGGTGAACGAAAACTTTCCCAGGCGCAAATTCAAACCGTTGTCGATTGGGTGAACAATGGAATGCAAAGCGGAAATCTTGCGAATGCTCCTACGCCTCCTACTTATTCGGGCGCAGCCTTAATTACAAATCCGGATCTCACTTCACAAATGCCAAATTATACCGTGAACACAATGACCGGCGGCGATCTCTATCGTTGTTTTGTAATGCCTTCCGGAATATCAACCACAGAATATATTACGAGCATCGAAGTCCTTCCCGGCAACAGGAATATTGTTCACCACGTTCTCATTTACCAGGACCAGGCTTCTACTTGTGTTACACTCGACAATAATGATCCCGGCCCGGGCTACACCTGGTTCGGTGATGTAGGTTCTCCTACTGCAACACTCATTGGAGGATGGGTTCCTGGGCAGGGCGTTTACACACTTCCAACCAACATGGGAATAAAATTGAATCCGAATAGTTACATCATCATGCAGGTGCATTATCCTGCAGGAACTAATAACCTGGTCGATAGTACGCAGGTGCGTTTTGTTTTTTCAACCGGCGCCGTGCGCAATGTCACTCTTTCTCCACTCATCAATTATTGGTCAACAATGACAGATGGGCCGCTCGACATTCCTGCCGACAGTATAAAAACTTTTCATGCACAGTTCACCACGAATTTCAATGGAACTTTCATCAGTTGTGCGCCGCACATGCACCTGCTCGGAAAAGTGATCACGAATTATGCGGTCACTCCTTCGAATGATACTGTTCCGCTGGTGCGAATCAACGATTGGAGTTTTCACTGGCAGGGATTTTACAATTTCCGCCAGCTCGTGCATCTTCCTATGGGAACAAAATTGTACGCGAGCGCAACGTATGATAACACCACGAATAATCCCGACAATCCGAACAACCCGACACCGCAGGAAGTTTACGCCGGAGAAAATACTACCGATGAAATGATGATCGTGTATTATGCATTTACTCCTTACCAGGCCGGCGATGAAAATATCTGGATCGATTCTACAGTGATGGCGGTTCCTCCTGTTACTGCTTATGGCGACGTGGTGAAAACTCCGCAACTGTATGATCCGTTTCCGTCTCCTTCGGGCCCTAATGAAAATGTGAATGTGCAGTTCTTCCTTCCCAAAGATGCCGATGTGAAATTCGAATTGTTCGATGTGAACGGACGATCGGTGTTCACCGAAAATAATTCAGGCGCTGCAGGTTTCGGCAATGAAAAAATAAATCTCCACGGACTTGCAACAGGAACTTATGTTCTGCGAATGACAGCAGACGGAACTGTGCGGACAAAGAAGGTTGTTGTGGAGTAATACAATTCGTCACGGATAATATTCTATAAAGGTCGGCCATTGGCCGGTCTTTTTTCATATTGCCCGGGTTCAGGAGCGCACCTGTTGTGCTATAATACAACTGTTCTCCTGCTGGCGCCAATCCCGAATGCGTTCGGGAAGTGCCGCCATCAGGGCTGGTGAGCAACTGCATCTCATTTTTGTTTCTCCTGCACTTCCCGGTTTGGTTGCCTTTTTATAATCCCGCAGGAGCGTATTTTTTCGGTTGCCACAATTTTTTATTCAGCCACCAGCCCGCCCACGCGCATCCCGCGCCTATCACTGCGCCGGCGAATACATCACTCGGGTAATGCACGCCCAGGCGCATGCGCGAGTAGCCGACCGTGCACGCCCACATATAAGAAGGAACGATCACGTACCATTTCGGATATTCCAGCGAGAGCGAAGTGGCCAGTGCGAATGCAGAAGAAGTGTGTCCCGATGGAAAAGATTTTGATCCGGCATCCGATTTTTTTATGATGTCGGGATAAGTAACGAATGGCCGCGGGCGATTCACAGAATATTTCAATCCGAAAGTGATGATCGCATCAGCGCCGAGAGATGCGGCGATCACAAGCGGTTTTCTTTTTTCAGAAATATCTTTTTTCGCCAGGAGATCATAAGTAAAAATGCCAACAGGAACTGCAATGATCATTGGCGTTACACTGTTCGAAGTGAACTTCATCGCGTTGTCGAGTGGAACATTCACCGGTTGATTAATGCAGCGCAGCCAATGAATGTCGGCGTTCTGTGCAGGACAGAATCCTGCAACACAAAGGAGAATGCACAGCAGTAGTTTTTTCATGAGAAGTAAATGGTTCGGCCGCTATCCAACGCTTTTTTCACTGCGTGATCGCATGTTTCTTTTTGACAAATCTTCCCGGATATACTTTAAGCGCTGCATCCAGGCATTCCATTGCATTTTTCAGATCATCTGTTTTCAGAACATAGGCAATGCGAACTTCATCGGCTCCTGCGCCCGGTGTGGAATAAAATCCTGTTGCGGGCGCCAGCATTACTGTTTTTCCATTGTAATTGAAACTTTCGAGTAACCATTGACAGAATTTATCGGCGTTGTCAATTGGTAATCGTGCGATGCAATAAAATGCGCCGCTGGGTTTCGGGCAAAAAACGCCTTCCATTTTATTCAATGCTTCGATCACAAAATTTCTGCGTGCGGTATATTCTTTAAGCACATCGTCAAAATATGATTGCGGTGTATCGAGTGCTGCTTCTGCTCCCACTTGTCCGAATGTAGGCGGACTCAATCTTGCCTGTGCAAATTTCAGGGCGGCGCTCATCACTTCTTTATTTTTCGAGATCATGGCGCCAATGCGCGCGCCGCAGGCCGAATATCTTTTGGAAATGGAATCGAGCAGCACGGTATTGTTTTCGATGCCGGTGAGATGCATCACCGAAAAATATTTTTTTCCGTCGTAGCAGAATTCACGATACACTTCGTCGCTCAGGAGGAAGAGGTCGTGTTTTAATACAACCTCTTTAAGTGCGTTCAGTTCTTCCTGCGTATAGAGATATCCGGTAGGATTCCCGGGATTGCAGATCATGATGCCACGGGTTTTCGGCGCGATGAGTTTTTCAAATTCCTCTATAGGAGGAAGAGCAAACCCGTTTTCTATATGAGAGCGCACGGGTTTCACAACGAGATCTGCCGCGCAGGAAAATCCATTGTAGTTGGCGTAGAAGGGTTCGGGAATAATAAGTTCATCGCCGGCATTGAAGCAGGTCATCATCGCGATCTCGATAGCTTCTGATCCGCCGGTGGTGATGATGATGTCTTCTGTGTTGACCGGCATATTGAATTTCCGGTAATACGCTGCAAGTTTTGTTCGATAACTTTCGTTGCCTGCCGAGTGTGTGTATTCGATGACGCGGATGTTGGAATTTTTTATGGCGTTCAACATCACTTCCGGTGTTTCAATATCGGGCTGGCCGATGTTGAGATGAAAAATTTTTCTTCCATCTTTTTTCGCTTTCTCTGCGAAAGGAACCAATTTTCTGATCGGTGATGCAGGCATGTGATTTGCCTTCGAGGAAAGTTTAGGCATGAGTGATGAATTTATTTGCCAAAGGTCGGAATTAAGCATCAGATTCTAACTGATTTTCATTGGTAATTTAAAGTGATGAAGGGAATTTCCTAACCCCGATGGTGCGCCTTTACCCCGCCTGCCTGTCCGTCCGAGCGCGAGTCGAGGGCAAGGCCAGGCGTGTAATGCGCACCAGCGGGAGGAAAGAGAATTAAAAGCACCGGAGCTGCCGTTCCTAAAAAAAATAAAAAAATATTTTATTGAATTCTATTTTTTGGCAGGAGCGGTTACGATCAGTGTGAGTTCGAAATCAAAACTTGTATTGGTAACGGTTCCGTCTTTATTTGAAATGTTTTGAGGCGGGCCGGCCGAGAAACGAATGCCGTATGCGCCCTCGTGTGCCTGGATAAAAAAGTAAGGCATCCATTTATAGAATTGAGGAATATTGTAATCATGAAAGTCGTAGATATTAAAACTCATTGCTGCACCGAGCATCAGCCCCGGCGAATGTTCATCTGTGTTTCCGAATTCAGTTGCGATGCCGAATGGAAATTGTAAAGTTGCATAGCCCTCGTCGTCGAAATGTTCGAAAAACATATTTGTTCCGAAAAGTGGTTTTGCAAAAAAACCGATCGACCATTGCGGATCGAAATATTCAATGCGTTGATATAACCCGATGCTGGTGCACCAGCCGCCGAAGAGCCGGCCGTTGTTGAGTGCAAGCGGATGGACAGGAAATCCTGAATTTTCCATCCTTATGAATTCAAGACCGAGATCGAAATCGAGAAACGTTCTCGTTCTGGTTTCCTGCGCCTGAGTAAAAATTGCAGGAAAGAATAAGGACAGAAAAAAAATTTTCTTCATGAAATTATTTTCAGAAACGGGAAGTGGCAACGAGGGCAATTTCGAAATTGTAACTTGTTTTTGTGGTTGTTCCGTTCGTGTTGGAATAAATTTGGGCAGGGCTTCCGGAAAAACGAATTCCGAACTGTCCCTCGTGAACCTGCACAAAAAAATAGGGCAGTGGTTTGTAAAATACCGGGACGTGGTAATCGGCGAAATCAAAAACATTCAGATCGACTGCAGCGCCGAACATTATTCCCGGCGAATGTCCGTCCGTTTTTCCGAACTCTGTGGCAATGCCGATCGGGAGTTGAAGACCGAGCCAGCTATCCATGAAAGAATGGCGGTGCATATTGGTTCCGAAAAAAGGTTTGACAAAAAATCCAACCGACCATTGCGGGTTTACGTAAGCAACGCGGCGATAGATTTCCAGTCCACCGCAATAACCCATAAAGGTTTGTCTGTGCAGTGAATCGTTGAATAATAAATTGCGCGATATGCCGGGATTTTCGATGCGCATAAATTCCAGGCCCATATCCAGATCCACGGAACAGTTTTTTGTGGAGAGTGTGTCGCGGCCGTTGCTCTGTGCAAATGCAGAAAATCCGGGAATGAAAAGGAGGAGTATAATTTTTCTCATGAAAAGTTCATTGGTAAAAATTAAGTTTCAGTAGGCGGGAAGAAGAGAGAGGTAAAGGCGTTTTTATCCCGGCTGATAATATTGCAGCAATAATTCTGCCATGCCGGCTAAAAATATTTCACAAAGGAAACGTGTACAGAATTGCGACAGAATTGGATTCCCGATATATGGCGGAATGAAAAAGAATACGGCTACACCGACGGATATTTCTTTTTCAGAAATTCCACATACGCTTTCAGCCCGCTGAATTTTGAATACTCACTTTCAAAATCATTTTGTTTCGCTTCGTAACGAACATAATGCATGAACAAAGAATTGCCGGAGCGGACTAATTTTTTTTCAAGCCGTGCGGGAAAAAGCGTATCGGCGGCAAGGGAAAGTTTTTTCGAATGTGAAACGATGGTGTCGAACATTTTTTTCTTCGCAATCAATTTAAAATTCCTGTCGCAGCCCGGCGAAAAATTTTTGTACACACTGTCGAGCGCGTGTGCGGATGTGAGCATGAATTTATTCAGCACTTCTTCATCATTTCTTCCGTTCACATAATCGCGGTACTGTTTCGAATCTTTTCCGTATTTGCTTTCGAGAAACCAAAGCGCACCTTTGTAACCGACGAAGCTGGCGAGATTCTCATTGAAGTCAACATCGTTTTTTACAAATACGGTTCCGTGTGTGAGTTCGTGAATGATGAGTTCGGCAAGATCTCCTTCATCGTATTGCAACATCTGCGAGAGAATGGGATCCTTGAAATACCCGAGCGTACTCCAGCCCGATGCGCCGCCGATGTCCGTATCGTATCCTTCTTTTTTCAGAGAGGATTCTTCTTCTTTTGCTTTTTCCTTATTGAAAAAACCTTTGTACGGAACATTGCCGAGAAAAGGAAAATGCCAGAGATGAGGTTTCAGCGCAAAAGGTTCGCAGGCCGTTACCACGTAAATCAATCGCTGTCCGTGTTGATCGTAATAGGTTGTATAATTATTATTCCTGTTGAGCCCGATGCTGTCGAATGCAAATTGTCTGATCTCTCCGATGAGTTTCAGTTTTTGTTTTACAGAATCAGGAACTGTTTTATCGGCGAGTACATCTTTCACTTCGCGCGAATTCCAGACGAGAGAAAGTTGTCCCTGCGCCATACGCAAACCATAAACGACGAGTGATGAATTTAAAATGCAGAAGGTGAATAACGGAAGGAAAATGAGATCGGACAAGATTGCTCTTGTGTAACGAAGTTTTCTCTTCAACCCGGGATTCATATTGTAAAAGTAGGTCGTCTTTGTCGTTGGTCGCAGGTGGTCTCGGTTTGATATTGAACAAAAAGACCACCTGCGACCAACGGTACAACGGCCAACCGTATATTAGCACATGTTTTTCTTCTTAAGTAAAATCTTTTCTTTCTTATTAATGCCGCTTACGTGGTTCTTCATCCTGCTCATCTGGACATGGAGGACGAAGAGTGAAATGCGTAAGAAGAAACTGCGGATCGCGGCCGTAGTGGTGATTCTTGTTTTCAGTAATCGTTTTCTTTTTGATCGCACGATGCACGTATGGGAAGTGAATGCAGTGAAGGAACCGGCGGCTAATTCTTACGATGGAATTATTGTGCTTGGTGGAATGGTTTCGTTCGATGATCAGTTGGATCGTGTGCAGTTTGCGCGCGGGAACGACCGCCTGCTGCAGGCGCTTGCGCTATGGAAAAAAGGTGTTGCACCGAAAATTATTTTCACCGGCGGTTCCGGAAGTATTCTGCATCCCGAACACCTGGAAGGAAATTACATCCGGAATTATTTACAGGAACTCGGTGTTCCCGATTCAGTTCTCATCTTTGAGATACACGCGAAGAATACGCACGAGAACGCCGCAATGACAAAACCTATATTGGAGAAATACAAAAAGAACGGGAAATATCTGCTCGTTACTTCTGCCTTTCATATGCGCCGCGCACTCGGGTGTTTTGTGAAAGAGGGAATAAATGTTTCGCCATACAGTACGGATCGTTACAGCGGGCCGGGAAAATTTGAATTCGATTATTTATTTCTTCCGGATGCAGAAACGCTGTGGAACTGGAATATTCTTTTTCACGAATGGTTCGGGTGCATCACTTATAAAATGGAAGGATATATTTGAAAATCTCTAATGCCCAATGACTAATTTTTTCCTCACCGGTTTCCCTGAGTGCGTTTCTATCGCCACAACATAAATTCCATTGGCAAGGTCGCCGGAATAAAAATTCTCTTCATTCGCATTCATCATCGTCGTGCGTAAAAGTTTTCCATCCATTCCGTAAACAGAAATTTTCGCCGGCAATTCTTCATTTGGCAAAATAGTTTTCAGTGTGAAAGAATTATTTGCAGGGTTGGGAAAAAGATGAATGGAATTTTCCATCGCCACTTCTTCATTCCAACCGGTATTGATGTTGCCGAGAAAAAGAGAAACTCCTCCTGCGTAATTCCCGAGAACGAGATCCGGCAAAGAATCATTGGTAATATCAGCCATCCATGGCGCAGTGCGTAATCCTTCGCGGAAAGTAACATAGAGTGAATCGGTTAATGTGAATGTGCCGGCAAGATTTCCGTCGATGTTGTCATAACGGAAAATATAACCGCGCTCCGATCCGCTGAGCAGCACGTAAGTTCCGGCGCTGTCCCACAGGAAAGGAACACTGTAACCGGTGGTATATCCCGTTTGATTTACAATCTGGTTTCCGAAAAGTTGTGTGACGAGTGTGAACACGGGTGCTGAAGAAGTTCCGGTGTTGCGGTAATAATTGAAGTTGCCCGATTGTTCACCAATGAGAAGATCCGGCAATCCGTCGCGATCCACGTCCACGAGTTGCGGCGTGGCATAATTGCCGACATCAATTCCCTGGTAATTGCTCTGGACAAGAACAAAATTATTTGCCGGGCCGGGATCTTTCCTGAAATAATGAAGTTTTCCTACGGCATCGCCCACGATCATGTCTTTGTCGCCGTCGCCATCGAGATCGCCGAAAGTGGGAACGGGACAGAAGATGTTAGTTGTATTGGAATACAACCCTGCAAAATCGTCGGTAATGAATTTGAAAGACGGGTTGGAAGCGGTTCCCTGGTTCTCGTAAAGCGCGATCTTAGAAGGATACGCCGATGAGGAAGAATAATAACCGTAGTTGCCGATAAAAAGATCCTGGTCGCCGTCATTGTCATAATCGAAGAAGCGGGGAAAAGATCCTTCACCGACCTCGATCATTTTATCCTGCAGGAAATTATTCTGTACAAAATTCACCGTCACGTTATTGTTCGTTCCTGTATTCTTATAAAGCCAGGCGCTGTTGAAGTTCTGGGAAGTGTTCGGTGCATTCGGTGCAAAGAGAATGTCTTTTTTTCCGTCGTTGTCCACATCGAGATGAAATCCGCAGATCCACACGTTCATGTTTTCAGAAGTGTTGTAAGAAGGAAACTGGTTGTCGACGAGATCCATCATTGCAAAAGAAGAATCGCCGCCATTGCGCGCATAAACTTCGAACGGATTCGTGATATCGCCAATGAGAATGTCTTCATCATTATCGCCATCGGTGTTGATGCACTCGAGGCAGGAACCATTATGCATATCATGCAGAACCGAATTATCAGTATGATGTGCAACGGGTGGAGCAGAGCAGGAATCATTGATCGTGATCGATGCATTCAATGTGTTCTCGGCAAAATCGCCCCAGCATAAAGTCTGGTTTTTGAAAATGAGCGAATCGCAATTGTAACCCGATTCTACCGACATGTTGCGGTGAAAAATAACATGCACTCCACTCACATCATAAGTAAGTACATCAAGATCTCCGTCGTGATCCACATCGCGAATGGCGGGAATGTCCACGTTCGTTACCCAGATGGGCTGATGCGCGTGTGTGCTGTTCGGAAAAAAATCGGACATGAGTTGCGATGAAACCAATTGAAACTGCAATCCATTCGCCATTGAAGAAATATTCTCATATACTTTTATTCCCGGACTCGCGCCGCCTGATGCTGTGAAAATATCTTCTTTGCCATCGCAATTATAATCGCGCAGCAAAACCCAGTCGTGCAGTAATGGAAACTGGTAAGAATATTGCGAAGCGAGTTCATAATCTATCTGGTTCGCTGTTCCGTGATTGATGTACGTGGTGATCTTATTCCCCGTGCGATCGAAAACAAAAAGATCGCTGATACCATCCTGGTTGAGATCGATGTCGGAGAACTGGCAGAAATTCATTCCGCCTGCCCACGCGTACGGGAGCTGCGTTGCGCCCGAGAAAACAGGAATGGAATCGTTGCGAAGAAAAATAAGTTGTGCATCCGCGCGCGCGAAAAAAAATAAACTGAGTAAGAAAAAATATTTTTTCACTTCGCGATAATTAATTTCTGGCTGGCACGGAATCCTGCTGCATTGGAAATTGTACAGAAATACATTCCGTCTGCAAGAGAAGAAATGCCGAGCATCGTTTTTTGTAAAAGAATTTTTTGTGATAACACAATCTTTCCCGAAATGTCGGTAAGCGTGATGAACTCATCCTGCGAAGGAAGATCGGCGGTTTCGATGGTCAGTGTTTCATTTGCAGGATTGGGATAGGCAGAAAAGAAAATATTCAGCGGAGGATGCTCTGCGATCCCGACATTATTATCGCCATAAAAAAGAGAGACTCCTCCTGCATAATTCCCGATGACCACATCAAACAAACTATCGTTATTCAGGTCGGCAACGCAGGGAACAATTCTTCCTCCTTCATACGAACTCACGTAGAGCGAATCGGTGAGTGTGAAATTTCCTGCGAGATTTCCATCTACATTATCAAAACGGTAAAGAAATCCGCGCTCCGATCCGCAGAAGAGAATATAATTTCCATTATCGTCATACAGCCACGGCGCGCTGTAACCGGTAGTGAATCCTGCTTGTGTTACAATTACATTTCCGAACAGCGGAGTGATGAGTGTGAAAAACGGAACAGCATTGGTTCCCGTGTTGCGGTAATAATTCACATTGCCGCTTTGTTCGCCAACGAGAAGATCGAGCAATCCATCACGATCCACATCCACCAATTGCGGAATGGCATAACTTCCCACATCGATGTTCTGGATGTGTTGCGTGGTAAGAACAAAATTGGAATCGTTGCCCGGATCTTTCCGGTAGAGATTTAAAAAACCATTCACATCGCCAACGATCATATCCTGGTCACCATCGCCGTCAATATCTCCGAAAGTAGGAATGGCTCCCTGTGCGAAAGTATCCTGTTGCGTGATGTGCGCAAAATCTTTTGTGATGAGATCAAAAACGGGAGCTGCATTCGTTCCCGTGTTTTTATAGAGTGAGATCATTGTTGGAAAAAATCCGGAGATATCATAATAGCCGCGGTTGCCAATGAAAAGATCAAGATCTCCATCGTGATCGAAATCAAAAAGTCGTGGATAGCTTCCTTCGCCCACATCAATCATGTGTCCCTGTATGAAATTATTCTCAATGAAATGCAGCCGTACAGAATCATTTCTTCCCGTGTTGTGATACAACCACGAACTGTGATAATTCTCCACGCCGGTAAATCCATTCGGGGAAAACACCACATCATTCTTTCCGTCATTATCCACATCGAGATGATAGCCGCATCCGAAAATATTCAGGTACATCGTGGTGTCGTACGACGGATACAACGGATCAACATAATCGCAATGAGCAAATGTGTTCGTTCCAGCATTGCGGATATAATTGATGTTTGGATTCGCAAGATCGCCAATGATCACATCCTGGTCATTGTCGCCATCGGTGTTGATGCATTCGAGACAACTTCCGTTATGCAGGTGCACATCATGCGACGCGTCATTGTGCGCAGGCGGATTGGAACAGGAAACGTTGAGTGTGATCGTAGCGTCGAGCTGGCTTTCGTAAAATTCTCCCCAGCATAAAGTTTCGAGCGTATAGGAATTCACACTGTCGCAAACGCCGTACAATTCTTTACTCATGTTGTGATGGAATTCCACTTGCGTTCCGCCAACACCATACGTCAGCACATCAAGATCACCATCGCCATCAATGTCTCGGATGGCAGGAACATCGATCCAGCTCACGTTAAGCGGCGCCATAGAATCGGTACTGTTCGGAGTGATGTCTGTTTTTATTCCTGTTGTTACCAATTGAAATGCGAGTCCGCCGGCAACTGTAGAAACATTTTTATACAATTCGATCTTACTGAGATTGGAAGTAAAAATATCCATCTTGCCATCGCAATTATAATCGCGCAGGATCGCCCAGTCGTGCATACGCGGGAAAGCAGAAATATATTGCGGTGCAAAAACATAATCGACAGAATCGGGAGTACCATTGCTGACGTACGTGGTGATCTTGTTTCCCTGCCGGTCGAAAATGAAAAGATCCATGATGCCGTCCTGGTTGAGATCGATGTTGGAATACTGGCAGGAATTCATTCCTCCTGCCCATGCAAATGGTTGGCGAAGAGAATTAATGTAAACGGAAACAGTGTCCTGCCTGGTGAAATGCGATTGCGCAGAAAGAGAATGAAATGCAAGAGCGAAGAAAAGAATGAAATAATTTCTCATGATGATTTACCGGCTGATCACGAATTTATTATTGTAAACAACGCCTTTTTCACTGGTGATCCTGGTGAAATAAATTCCGGGAGCAAATTTACCGACCTGAATTCTGTCATTATTCGAATTGATCGTTGTGGAAAGAATTTTCTTTCCGGAAATATCATAGATGTCGCAGGAAAGTTTTTCGTTGATGGCCGATGGGGTGGAGATGGTGATCTCTTCATTGGCAGGATCGGGATAAATGGTAAATAAATTTTCCTGAGAAGTGTAGTACTGGCCGGTGGAAACATTATTGTCGCCATAAAAAAGTGAAACGCCTCCCGAATAATTCCCGATCACCACATCCATCAGCCCGTCGCCGTTCAAATCTGCAACAGCAGGAACTACGCGTGCGCCTTCGAGCGAACTCACATACATGGAATCTGTTTTTGTAAATGTTCCGGCGAGATTTCCGTCAATGTTATCGAAACGGAAAACATATCCGCGTTCCGATCCAACGAGAAGAACATATTGCCCATTATCGTCATACATGCACGGCGCGCTGTAACCGGTAGTATAACCTGTTTGGTTCACGATAATATTTCCGAATGTTTGAGTGACGAGCGTGAACACCGGTGAAGCCGCAGTTCCGGTGTTGCGATAATAATTGATGTTGCCGCTTTGTTCTCCAATGAGAAGATCGATCAGCCCGTCGCGATCTACATCTATGAGTTGCGGAGTTGCATAAGAACCCACATCTATTCCCGCATAATTCATTGTGCCGGTAACAAAATTATCAGCAGGCCCGGGCATTTTTACAAATGAATTCAGTTTTCCGTTGACGTCGCCGCAAAGCAGATCCTTGTCGCCGTCACCATCAAGATCGCCGAATGCAGGTGCCATTCCGATGAGTGTTGGAACATTGGCATAAATATTTGCAAAATCGTCTGTGGTAAAATCAAAAACAGGATTGGAAGAAGTTCCGGTATTTTTCAGCAATGCAATTTTTGTTTTGTAAGGATTCCCGCTGTCGTAATAACCGAAATTACCAATGACAAGATCAGAATCGCCATCATTATCATAATCATAAAACACCGGATAACTTCCTTCGCCGAGATCGATCATTTTATCCTGCATGAAAGCGTCCTGCACAAAAGTCACCTGCACATCAGAATTCGTGTTTGTGTTTTTGTAATACTGAACGCTGGTGTGATCTTCAGAAGTATTCTGCGCCTGCGGACAAATGATCACATCTTTCAATCCATCGTTATTCACATCGAGATGAAATCCGCAATTGAAAACATCCATCGTCACAGAGCTGTCGTAATTCGGCCACGCCTGGTCAACAAGATCTCCAATAGCATAAGCAGTGGTTCCGCCATTGCGCACGTACGCCATTGCAGAACTTGAAATATCGCCGATGATTACATCCTGGTCATTATCATTATTCGTGTTGATGCATTCGATGCAGGAACCGGAATGAAGATTCATGTGAAAAGTGGAATAGGCATCAGCGTGATCCACATCAGGCGGAGGAGGACAAGTAGTGCCCAGTGTGATCTGTGCGTTGAGTGCATTCTCTGTTAATTCGCCCCAGCAATTGGAAGAAACGATGTAATGAACAGAATCGCAGGTGCCGTACAATTCCATTCCCATGTTCTTATGATATTCAATTCTTCCTCCGCCGTTTTCATAAGTGAGAACATCCAGGTCTCCGTCACCGTCCATATCGCGGATAGCAGGAATATCGATCTGGCTCACGAATAAATTTCCGATGAAATGCGAACTGTTCGGAGAACGATCTGTATTCACGAGATACTGCACGAGTTGAAAAGAAACTCCGCCGGCAACCGTTGACGTATTTTTCCAGATGGAAAATCCTGCTATAGAATAAGTGAAAATATCGGCTTTGCCATCGCAATTGTAATCGCGCAGAATGGCCCAGTCGTGGAGTAATGGAAACCGGCTCACATATTGAGGCGCGAGTACATAATCTACCTGGTTGGGAGTTCCGTTGTTCAAATACGTGGTGATCTTATTTCCGGTGCGGTCAAAAACAAAAAGATCATTGATACCATCGAGATTCAGATCAATCTCGGAGAACATCACATAATTCATTCCTCCTGCCCACGGATAAAGCAGTTGTTGCGCATTCTGGAAAACACGAACGGAATCAATGCGGTCGAAACCGGTGACGGATTGCGCCTGCGTATTAAAAAATGATAAAAAAACAAGGCCGACCGTCGCAAAAAAAAGTTTGCTCATGAGTACTTTTCTGATGTTCATTATAAGTCGGGGAGAGCAGTAAAGATAGCTTAAATAACAGCGTTTTGCAGTGGGGCAGGTTTCGTTGGGCAATTAGGTTTTTCTTATATATTTGCACCCTCCATTTTGGAACTGGTTTTGACTGATTGAGTCGCCATTTCCGGAACTATAAATTCACTATGCAAAACATCAAAGGAGCTATCCGGATTTTCGCCATTCTTATGGCGGCAAGCTGCCTGTTCTACCTCTCGTTTTCTTTCGTAACACGTAACTGGGAAAAAAAGGCGCATCTATACGCAGTAAATTATTCTCAGAATCCTAAAATTTCCGATTGGGCGAAAGCAAGAGCTAACGGCGATTCCATCAAACTGAGAGAGATCATCGATTCGGTGATCACCGCACGCGAACATTTTTTCCTCGACGATTCTATTGCAGGAAAAAAGATCTACCTCGGACTTTACACGTATGAGAGTTGCAAAGACAAAGAGTTGAATCTTGGTCTTGACCTCAAAGGCGGAATGAACGTGACGATCGAAGTTTCGACGCCTGATATTATTCGTGCACTCGCGAATTATTCCAACTCGCCCGATTTTACGCAAGCTATTCTGAAAGCAAAAGACGCACAGCTGAAATCGAATGAAGATTTCATTTCGCTTTTTGCTAAAGCTTATCGCGCGCAGAACCCGCAGGCGCGCCTCTCCAGTCTTTTCGCAGCACAGCTTAAACAATATGATATCACTTTCAATTCTACGGATGAGCAGGTACTCGCTGCCATCAGGAAAGAAAATGAAGCAGCTGTAGATCGCGCAAAACTTGTCATTGAAACGCGTATCAATAAATTCGGAGTAGCCCAAGCCAATGTGCAGCACCTGAAAGGAACAAACAGAATTCTCGTGGAGCTTCCGGGTGTAAAAGATGAAGAGCGAGTAGATCATCTTCTGAAGACCGCGGCTAATCTTGAATTCTGGGAAACTTATGAATACAGTGAAGTGGCTCCGAAACTGAAAGAGGCGAATGATAAACTCAGCGTCCTTCTCGGTTATAAAAAAGATACACTGTTCCCCGATTCAACAAAGAAGATTGCAGTTTACAAGGATGCAAAAACAAAAAAAGATTCCCTGCACGCCGATTCTATTGCGAATAAAAACTGGATCACAGAAGTAAAACGTGTTGACAGTACGAAGAAAGCGCTCGATTCACTTACACAGGCAGCCAATAAAGCAGCAGGAAAAAACGAAGCAACCCCGATCAGCGATCATATTGTTCTAAGCAATCAACAAGGGAAAGGCCCGATGCTTTTCGGTGTGCTCGTTAAAGATACTTCCGTCATTGCGGGTTACCTGCGGCGACCCGAAATTGCGCCCATGTTCCCGCACGATATGCGTTTTGCGTGGAGTGTAAAACCGGAATATCTCACAACAGGCCAACCATTCCTTTATCTCATTGCACTTAAAGCAGGGCCTGAAGGACGCGCATCACTCATGGGCGATGTGGTTACCGATGCGCGCAAACAATTCGATCGCATGAATGGTTCCGGCTCACCGGAAATTTCCATGACGATGAATGCAGAGGGAACACATTCCTGGGCACGACTCACCAAAGCGAATGTGGGCAGAAGTGTTGCCATTGTTCTTGATAATTATGTTTACACGTATCCAACAGTACAAGGTGAAATTCCGAATGGAACTTCGCAGATCACCGGAAATTTCACGAACAAAGAAGCGGATGATTTAGTGAATGTTTTGAATACCGGAAAACTTCCTGCTCCTGCGATCATCGTGGAAAAAACAGTGGTGGGCGCAACGCTTGGTGAAGAAGCGATCCGTGCAGGAATGATCTCCTTCCTCGTAGCGCTCGTTGTCGTTCTCATCTACATGGGATTCTATTACAACAAAGCGGGCTGGGTTGCCGACATCGCACTTTTCGTGAACGTGTTTTTCATTATGGGAATTCTCAGTTCACTCGGCGCAGTGCTCACACTTCCCGGTATTGCAGGTATCGTACTCACGATCGCACTTTCGGTGGATGCGAACGTGCTCATATTCGAGCGTGTGCGCGAGGAATTGCGCGAAGGAAAATCACTGAACAATGCGCTGGCCGATGGTTACAAGCATGCGATGTCTTCCATTCTTGACTCGAACCTCACTACACTTATTCTCGGTATCATTCTTTATTCATTCGGAACAGGACCGGTACAGGGATTTGCTACTACGCTTATCATTGGTATCATCAGTTCTCTTTTCTGCGCGATATTTATTACACGGCTTATTTTCGACTGGATGCTGAAGAAAGAGCAGAAAATTCCTTTCTCTGTTCCTGCAACTGAAAATGTTTTGCGAAATGCGAAGGTCGATTTTGTGGGAAGAAGAAAATTCTATTATATGTTTTCCAGCGCCATTATTATTACCGGCGTTATTTTCTGGTTCAAGCATAATGGATTCACCCTCGGTGTGGATTTCAGCGGTGGCCGTTCTTACACGGTGCGTTTTACAAAAAATGTGGATCGTGAAAAGGTCCGCGAGGCGCTGAAAGTTCAGTTTGGAATGGCGCCGGAAGTGAAAACTGCCGGTGGTAATGACCAGCTGAAAATTACGACGAACTATATGGCGAATGAAGTGACCGGTGCGGTAGATACGCTGGTTCGTAAAAAATTAGATGCCGGAATTAATTCGGGTGACGGAGGAGCCAAATACGAAGTGTTGAGTTCTATAAAAGTGGGGCCAACGATCGCGAATGAGGTCATTGCAAAATCTTTTGTCGTGATCATTGTCTCGTGCATCCTGATGTTTCTTTACATTCTCATGCGATTCCGGAAATGGCAATACGGACTCGGCGCCGTGGCCGCGCTTGTGCATGATGTGCTCGTAGTACTTTCCTGTTACACGATCTTCGATGGAATTCTTCCTTTCCCATTGGAAGTCGATCAGCATTTCGTCGCCGCGATCCTTACCGTGATGGGTTATTCAATGACGGATACCGTTGTGGTATTCGACAGGATCCGCGAATTCCTTGCCAAGGAAGGAAAGACACTTGGCAATATGGAAAAACGTTCTACGATCAACTATGCTTTGAATTCTACATTGACAAGAACCATCAATACTTCCATGATCACTTTCTTCGTACTCTCGGCGATATTCTGGTTCGGTGGAGAAACCATCCGCGGTTTTTCTTTCGCGCTTCTTATCGGTGTCATCATCGGAACTTATTCTTCATTGTGCATTGCTACTCCTATCGTGGTCGATTTCGATCGCCGCAAGGATGCTGATGCTGCGAAATAAAATCCATCATCCTGTTAAAACAGCCGTTGCTTTTCACCGAGTAACGGCTGTTCTGTTTTCACGCAGATTCTATTCTTACATTTGTAATGATGAACGCATTCATTGTTTTATTTCTGAATCTCGGATCGGGAGAAGTTTTTCTCATCGTGATGTTTATCCTTATTTTTTTTGGTGCCGATAAATTACCTGACATGGCGCGCGCGCTCGGTAAAGGCATGCGCGAGATGAAAAATGCAACAGCGGAAATTCAAAGAGAGATCGAAAAAAGTTCTGCAGAAATTCAGCGCGAAGTGAATATTGAAAATGAATTGAAAGAAATTACCAGCGCAACCGACTCGATCAAAAAAAATATTGCAGAAGGAATTTCAAATATTGAAAAACATTATGCAGAAGAAAAAACAGAGGAGACGCGCAAACCCGATGAGCCGAACGAACTCACCCCGGGAGATTCGGTGAAGAGGGATTGATCTTTTATATTTTCTGTTTGTAAGCAGAGGGCATCACCAACAACAACACTCTCGGTTTCGGATATTTCATAAATGGTTTTGATGTGCTTCAAGTGCCCGGAGTAGAAAATACTTTTGTAGGAAAAGGAAGCGGGTGTAAACATGGAACGCTTGCTAGCAATAACCTCTTGGCTTTCGTCTTATCAAAGTTGTACACCTATGCACTCGTGGTGGACGGACAAGTAGTAGATAGCAAGCGCATGGCGAAAACACAATGATTGAACCTTGCCCAACTTCGGGGAAAATTTTTCGAACGGGGTTGTAAAGTATCCCTCCGGCAGGGCAATCGCGTCTGAAAAATATTAACACCTAAAGTGCCCGGTTTTACATGTGTGACTCTCGGTTTCAGATATGTGATCCTCGGTTTCCGATATGTGATCCTCGGTTTGAGACATCTGATCCTCGGTTTGAGATATGTGATCCTCGGAATGAGATATGTGATCCTCGGAATGAGATGTGTGATCCTCGGAATGAGATATGTGATCCTCGGAATGAGATATGTGATCCTCGGAATGAGATATGTGATCCTCGGTTTGAGATATGTGATCGTCGGTTTGAGATATGTGACTCTCGGCTTCAGACATCTGACTCTCGGTTTCAGACATCTGATCCTCGGTTTCAGATATGTGACTCTCGGTTTCAGATGTGTGATCCTCGGAATGAGATATGTGATCCTCGGTTTGAGATATGTGATCCTCGGAATGAGACATCTGATCCTCGGTTTCAGATATGTGATCCTCGGTTTGAGATGTGTTTTCAAAGTTTCAAATCTCAAATATTCTAATTCACCCCCCTGTTTTCCACACCTGTTTACAAAAAAAGTACACTTTTTAAAGAAGCACCCCCATGTTTTTGGATAAATTTGCTCCCGAAACTTAAAAAATAATACTTCCATGTCCAAAATCCGCTTCAAAGCCCTCGAACAATCCATGTCGCGCAAACCTTTATGGGTAGATACGCCTGCAGGTGGTGTAGCCGCTTATTTCGGTGAAAATGTTTTCGGAAAAGATGCCATGCGTCTTCATCTTTCCGAAGAAGCTTACAATAGTGTAGAAGGTGCAATAGAAAAAGGCGAACGCATAGACAGGAAAATGGCGGAAGCAATTGCTGCGGGAATGAAATCATGGGCCATTTCAAAAGGCGCTTCGCATTACACGCACTGGTTTCAACCCCTCACAGGAGCAACCGCAGAAAAACACGATGCATTTTTTGAACCCATAGAAGGTGGAAGAGCAATTGAACGTTTTGGCGGTGGACAATTAGCACAACAAGAACCGGACGCTTCCAGTTTTCCAAGCGGGGGAATAAGAAATACATTCGAAGCGCGGGGTTATACCGCGTGGGATCCTTCTTCACCTGCATTCATCATCGGCGATACACTTTGCATTCCTACCATTTTTGTTTCTTACACCGGCGACACGCTCGATTTTAAAACTCCGTTGCTGAAAGCATTGCATGCGCTCGATAAATCGGCTGTCGATGTGTGCCAGTATTTCGATAAGAACATCACGAAAGTAATTGCGACACTCGGGTGGGAGCAGGAATATTTTCTCGTGGACGAAGCGCTGCACAATGCGCGTCCCGATCTCGCAACAACAGGAAGAACTTTATTCGGAGCTGCGCCGGCGAAAGGACAACAACTCGAAGATCATTATTTCGGTTCCATTCCGGATCGCGCCACCGCGTTCATGCGCGATCTCGAAATTGAAGCGCACAAACTTGGTATTCCAATTAAAACGCGTCACAATGAAGTTGCGCCGAATCAATTCGAGTGCGCGCCGATCTTCGAAGAAATAAATTTAGCGGTCGATCACAATCAATTGCTCATGGACCTGATGCAGAAAGTTGCGCGCCGCCATGATTTCTGCGTGTTGCTGCACGAGAAACCATTTGCAGGCGTAAATGGAAGCGGTAAGCATAACAACTGGTCGATGGCAACGAATACCGGAAAAAATTTATTGAGCCCGGGAAAAACGCCGAAGACGAATCTGCAGTTCCTTACTTTTTTTGTGAATACGATAAAAGCATTTCATGATAATTCCGATCTGCTGCGCGCAACCATCGCTTCGTCAGGAAATGATCATCGCCTTGGTGCGAATGAAGCGCCTCCTGCGATCATGTCTGTTTTTCTCGGATCGCAATTGTCTTCAACGCTCAATGAAATTGAAGCGAGAGTGAAAAGCGGAAAAATGTCGCCTGACGAAAAAACAGCGTTGAAATTAAATGTGATAAAAGTTCCGGACATTCTGCTCGACAATACCGATCGTAACAGAACTTCTCCGTTCGCATTCACCGGTAATAAATTTGAATTCCGCGCCGTCGGTTCTTCCGCAAATTGTTCGGGCGCCATGACGGTGCTCAGCACGATCGTCGCCGATCAGCTCACCGAATTCAAAAAAGATGTGGACGCACTCATCTCAAAAGGAAAAGAAAAAGATGTCGCCATCTTCCAGGTGCTGCGCGATTATATTGTGGCAAGCAAACGCATCCGCTTCGAAGGAAACGGTTATGGCGAGGAGTGGGTGAAGGAAGCAAATAAACGCGGGCTGAGTAATTTCAAAACCACGCCGGAAGCGCTCGAAGCATGGACGAATAAAAAATTCATGAAAATGTTTGAGCGTCACAACGTGCTCACCGAACGCGAGCAGCACGCACGCTATGAAATTTATCTCGAAACGTACGTGAAAAAAATCCAGATCGAATCGCGCGTCATGGGCGATCTTGCAGTGAACGTCATTATTCCGACTGCGCTGCAATACCAGAATACACTCATCACCAATGTTACCGGGCTGAAAAGTGTACTCGACGCCGGCGCATTCAAAAAAGCCGCTGCCACACAATTGGAAATGATCACTTCAATTTCCGATCATGTGAACGGAATAAAAACAAACGTGGAAGCGATGATCGATGAAAGGAGAAAAGCAAACAACATCGACGACATGAAAAAACGTACAGATGCGTATTGCAATAAAGTGAAACCGTGTTTCGAAATTATCCGCGAACACGTAGATAAATTAGAAGCCATAGTTGCCGATGAAATGTGGCCGCTTCCGAAATACAGGGAAATGTTGTTTACGAAATAGATTCAAAAATTTGAGATTTGAAAGAGGTCGGCGGAAGCCGGCCTTTTTTTTGTGAGGGAAAATTTGGTAGAATGGATTTTATGATTTGGATGTTCTATATTTGATCAACCTATTCGCAAATCTTACCGTGATGAAAAGGATATTTTTTTTGATTTTATTTTTTGTTGGAAATGCTTTATTGATGAAAGGGCAGTATACAAAACTATTTGATTTCAACGGAACGACTAATGGTGGTCAACCTTCCGGTTCTCTTATTTCAGACGGGACGTTTTTGTATGGAATGAATTATCAAGGTGGAACTAATTCGTATGGAAATATCTTTAAAATAAAATTAGATGGAACGGCGTATGACACCTTGATGAATTTTAATTTTTTCATAAATGGAGCTCAACCTGTTGGTGATTTATACTATGATGGAACATTTCTATATGGAATGACTTCTACGGGCGGAACATATGGTAAAGGAACAATTTTTAAAATATTAACTGACGGAACAGGTTATATGAAACTTTTGGATTTTGCTGGAGCGTCTAACGGAAACGAACCCGATGGTTCTCTTATTTCTGACGGAACTTTTCTTTATGGAATGACTAAACGAGGGGGAATCAATAACGATGGAACAATATTTAAAATTTTGCCTGATGGGACGGGCTATTTAAAATTGCTTGATTTTTCTCTCTCAACGACCGGCAGTTTTCCCTGGGGTACTTTTACATATGATGGTAATTATTTGTATGGGATGACTCAGTATGGGGGAATCAATAACGATGGAACGATATTTAAGATTTTACCTGACGGAACAGGATATGCAAGACTGCTTGATTTTTTGGGAACATCAAATGGAAAATATCCTGAAGGTTCTCTAGCTTCCGACGGAACTTTTTTATATGGAATGACAACGCAGGGTGGAGTAAATACAGATGGAACAATTTTTAAAATAATGCCAGATGGAACCGGATATGTCAAATTACTGGATTTTGCTGGTGCAACAAATGGAAGCAGTCCCTATGGTTCCCTGATTTGCAACGGATCATTCTTATATGGAATGACCGCCGGTGGTGGAGTAAGCGCATGGGGAACTTTATTTAAAATAAGAAATGATGGAACTTCGTACACAAAATATCTTGATTTTTTTGGCGCAGCGACAGGTGCTGGTCCCGGTGGTTCATTGTTAGTAATTGGAAGTTATCTTTATGGAATGACGACTGTTGGTGGAGTTTATAGTCATGGCACAATATTTAGATATCAATTTATGCCATTAGGCATCAATGAAAACAATTCCCTTGCCTCTCTCTCCCTTTTCCCCAATCCCTCCTCCGGAATCTTCACGTTGTATTCCAACACTACCAACGGAGAAATTTCTGTTTGCAATATGCTTGGGCAAAGTATTTTCGAATCAACGATCAACGATCTACAATCAACAATTGATTTAACCGGTCAGCCAAACGGAATTTATTTTGTGATGTTAAAGACCGACGAGAAAATATTCTCTCAAAAAATCGTTATTAACAAATAACAATCGGTATTGCAAAAGCGTTCTATATTTGCGGCGTGAAAAAACTGTTCACTTTATTTCTTTTTTCTGCAACCAATTTCTGCTTCGCACAGGTAGTTTGCAATCTTACCTACGAACAAACGATCCAGAATTTTGATGTGTACCTGCAGAATCCCACCGGCAATACCATGTACCGCGCAAAAATGTACATCGATGCCGATGGAAGTCCGCGCGCTTATGGCCCCAACAACAGCGGCCTCGACTGGACAGCGAATGCCGGCTACACCGGGAACTGGTGGGGAGTAGTGGCCGATGCATCGGGGCAAAATCCTATTCTGCAAACAGCAAGTGATCCTTATCCCGGAATGTATGTTTCTACTACTTCGCTGGTGAATTCAAATTATGCGGTTTCCAATCCGCTGCGTTATTGCAATTCCGAAACCGTTCCGTTTTTTGTTCTGCCTTCTTCTGTTGTTTCCAATGGAAGTATTCACATCGGCGATGTCGGTTACGTTTACAATACCACAACAGGACAAAGTTGTTTTGCGATCTACGCAGATGCAGGCCCGGCCGCGAGTCTTGGCGAAGGTTCCATTTATTTAGCAAGCCAGATCGGTGTTGATCCTGATGCGCGCACAGGAGGAACTTCCGCTGCTATCATCGATTATATTGTTTTTCCGAATTCCGGTTATGGGCAGGGAACAATTCCTTCCATTGCGCAGATCGACAGCATCGGGAATATTAAACTGAATACTGCCGGAGGAAGTTGTATCGTTTCCTGCATCGGCCCTGTTTTCGATCATACCATTCCTACTACAGTTATTTCCACTCCGCAATTATGGGATACTGCGGGTTTCAATATTTCATTTACCGATGCCGATAACAGTTGTGGAAGCGGCGTGGATAAAAGTTTTTATCAGGTTTCTGATTTCAACGGAACAGAATGGCGTGCGAATAATACAAGAGGTTTTTTTGCCGATGACTTTGATCTTGCTGCAATAAATTCTGATTGGACAACAATGACAGGAACGTGGGGCATTAATTCAGGAGCGCTCGATCAG
The DNA here is from genome assembly GCA_016194975.1 of Bacteroidota bacterium. Lineage (NCBI taxonomy): Bacteria > Pseudomonadati > Bacteroidota > Bacteroidota bacterium. The sequence continues at coordinate 33,625 of JACQAM010000024.1, read as the reverse complement.
AACGATCAGTCGCTGAGCAATACGAATATTTATGCGCCGCTCACGGAGAATCTTTCCAATGAATACCTGTACAACTGGTCCGGGAAAATTTCCGGCACAGGAAATAATCGCCGCGCAGGATTTCATTTTTTCTGCGATAATCCAACACTGACGAATCGCGGCAATAATTATTTCGTCTGGTTCCGCGTCGATCAAAGCGTGTGCGAATTCTATAAAGTGACCAACGATGTTTTCTCATTGGTGAGCTCTGTTCCGATGACGGTGAACGCAAGTCAGTGGTACGACTGGAAAGTGATCTACGACCGCATCACCGGAAAAATAGAAGTGTACCAGGATAATATTTTCATTGGCAGTTACACCGATTCATCACCGATCAGTACCGGGAATTATATTTCATTCCGCAGCGGAAATTGCGACTGGCAGATCGATAATTTCCGCGTGTATCGCTCGCGTGCGGTGAGTGCATCCGCGCTGGTGAACATAGGCGCGTGCGCTTCGTGCGACATGCGTTATGAAAATCAGAATCCATCTTCTCCAGCAGGAAAAGTAAGATCAGTCGTGGTGGATGCAGCAAAAAATGTAAGCGCCGTCCAATCGCAGAATTACAATATTGATCTTTCACATCCTTCAATAATAAATGTTGTAAACGACGGAACGGCAATTGACATTGACACCACTTTCAACGGAACACAATTGCAGGCAAACTGGACAAATTCCACCGATGTTAATTCCGGAATTGCAAATTATTATTTCGCGATCGGTACAACGCCCGGAGCCGCTGATGTTGTGGCGTGGACCAATAATGGGAATTCAACTTCTGTTACAGCCACTGCATTGACATTGGTAAATCTCCAGCATTATTATGTGAGCGTAACCAGCGTTGACGCGGCAGGAATGAGATCGAACGTAACAGCTTCTGACGGGCAAATGTATCTCGCGGTGGCCACGAATATTCTGATGGAGAATTCACAGGCGAAAATTCTCATTTATCCGAATCCTTCCGGTGGAATTTTTACGATCAATACTTCATTTACCACCGGAGAAATTTCAGTTTGCAATTCCACCGGAGAGATCATTTTCAAATCAACGATCAACAATGAAAAATCAACAATCGATCTTTCTTCCCAGCCGGATGGAATTTATTTCGTGACTTTGAAAAACGGGGAGAGAACTTATTCGCAGAAAATAATTGTTCAGAAATAATTTGTTTGCGATTTATTTTTTGTGACCTGAAATTTGTCTTTTGGTATTTTTTTTAGTTATGATAATGATGATGCCCTGCAATATTTCCGCTGTTGAATCCCACTCTGAAACTCAGCATCCATCCGCTTATCGGGTAAGGCGCATCCGGAACAGATTTCCCGTTAAAATGTGATTGCACACCGAAGCCGTGCATCGGAACTGTTCCGAATGCATTCGGAAAACTGTGCGTGTCGTCTGAATCACTGTCGCGGTAGAAAAAATTTAATCCTCCTTTATTATAGAATGGAATAAAAGGGCCGAATCGAAGTGAGAATTCAAGCATGCTGTATCGCGGACGGAACCCGATGTTGATGGAAGGAGAAAAAGCAAAAACAGTTTCCTGGAAAAAAATTTTCACAGTGCCGGTTTCATTTTCATTTTCGGAAAGTCCAAGCGAACCCCCGAATGCCTGGAAGCGATGTGTGGAATCGAGTTCTACCTGTCCGAGATTAGAGATCGCATTGTAATTCTGCAATCCAACAGTGAAAGAAACCGGGAAAGAAAGGAATTGCGTTTGCAGATCGGCCATTGATGGAATCCATTGGTCATATCGCAGGCGATAAGTTACGCCGAGAAAAAAATCCAACCGCGTTCCGGTTCCGATCGAAGTGAACGGCGACATATTCGCATCGAAAGAAAAATTATGATGATTCACCGCCAGTCCGAAAGTGACGAATGTTCCCCCGCGGCCAAACCCGGCGATCGTGTCTTTGAATGTTTGCGTTCCTGCAATTCCGCTGATGCGGTAGGGGAATGAAACATCAAGAATTCCCTGCGAAGGATTGAAAAAAAGATGGGAAAGCTGCACGTAAGGATGAATTCCCCATTCGGGTTCATCGCCCGGGTGCGTGTGCATGGAATCCGCCTGCGCGCACAGAAAATTTCCGCGAAAAAAAATCACGCAAAAAATAAAAAATGTATAACGTATTTTTTTTCTCATGAACAGATCATAAAGTTACTCGAAAAACAAGGAAACAATTTTCTGGCGCATATTTGATTGCACAGCAGTTTAGATTTTTCTACAAAATTTTCCAGACGAAACCTAGTGCCTTTGTGTCTTCGTGGCCTCTGGCATTTTACCGGGGTAGCAGAGTAATTTTTACCTGGGGAATATTTGCGGCCCACAAATAAAGACGTAACGAGAATTTCAAACGGATTCATTATCGGATTTTTCGCAACAGTCGTACCACAACTTTTCTTAAGGATTGTGAAAGCGCTCTCCGGCAGAAAAAAATTAATAAGTGGCGATGTATCTTTTTTTTTCATCGCAGTTATAAAGGCAGAAGCGCGGAGAAAGGCAAACAATTCTGGCGCGCATAACATTCTTAAAACTTCAAGTCATGAAACCTACACGACTACTTATCCTCGTGCTGCTGTTCCCTTGCCTCGTCTGCGCACAGCGCGACCTGCGCTACGGCGACCGCGCATACGACTCGCAGGAATATTCCGCGGCCATCGGCTTTTATCACAAAGCTGTTTCCACTACAAAATCAAAAACAGACCAGGCACATTGTTTTTATCAATTGGGGCAATGTTATCAGCACCTGAGTAACTGGGAAGATGCAAAAGTATTTTACGTGAAAGCGAAAAATGCCGGCATCATCGACGATCATGTTTATCTCCATCTCGCAGAAGTGGAACAGGAACACGGCGATTATAATGATGCGCTCGCCGATTACACCGAATATAAAAAACGTGTTCCTTCCGATCCGGCGGCTGACATTGGAATAAAAGCGTGCAATGATGCGCTCTCCAATGTCAATGAAACAAACCGCTGGAAAATTTCAAATGAATCGCAGATCAATACGAAGTACAATGATTTTTGTCCAACGTGGTCCGACAAAAAACATACGTCCATCATTTTCTCTTCGAAGAGAACCGGGCAAAGCGGAAGTAAGATCGATCCTGTTTCCGGAACGCAGTACAGTGATCTGTTCGAAGCGAAGATCGGCAAGAACGGAAAGTGGAGCACACCTTCAACTGTTCAGGGCGATGTGAATTTGCCGGAAGCGAATGATGGCGCAAGTTGCATTACAAAAAACGGCAACCATATTTTTTTCACGCGATGCGATCAGAAAAAAAATGAGCAGTTGACCTGCAAAATTTATTACGCCGAAAAACAAGGTAACGCGTGGGGCAGTCCGGTGATGATCGATTTCGGACTTGATGCAGCAACACTCGACAGTTTCAATTTCCGTCATCCTGCAGTGAGTGTGAATGAAGACGTGATGGTTTTTTCTTCTGATTACTCAGGAACTACCGGCGGCGAACATTCCGATCTGTGGATCTCCACTTTCGATGCAAAAACAAAAACGTGGAGCAAGCCGGAGAATCTCGGCAGCCAGATCAACACGAACGGCCGTGAAGGATTTCCTTATCTCGCAGATGACGGCACACTTTATTTTTCTTCCGACGGCCATGGCGGATTAGGCGGGCTCGATATTTATTCTGCGAAAAAAGATCCGGATTCCTGGAAATGGTATTCACCTGAAAATATGAAAACACCTTTCAATTCACCGGCTGATGATTTCGGAATTGTTTTCGACGGAAAAAAGAAAAAAGGATTTCTCACTTCGAATCGCGAAGGCAGCAAAGGCGCCGATGATATCTGGATGTTTTATTATGAAGAATGCAGTTCTGCATTGAGTGGAATGGTAAGTGATTCCATTTATCACATCCCGGTTCATAATGCATGGGTCACGCTTTACGGAAGCGACGGAACAGAATACGGTGTGCGTACGGATGCGAATGGAAATTATAAATTCCAGTTGAAGGAAAATGTTTCTTATCTCATCAATGTATTCGGCGATTCGGCGAACAGTACAAAAGCGCAACGGTATTTTTCATTGCCGGAAAAAGAAAAAGGAAAACTTACAACAATGGGAATGACCGATTGCAAAGATTTTATTTTCGATTTTGAAATTCAACCCATCGAAGAACACGACATCGTTTTTCCCGCTGTACTTTACGGGCTTGACAGCGCAACACTTCGTCCGCAGAGTAAAGATTCGCTGAATTATCTCTACCAGTTGCTGATCGATAATCCTTCGCTGGTCATTGAGATCGATGCACACACCGATTGTCGCGGCTCTGCAGAACACAACCGCGATCTTTCTCAGCGTCGTGCGCAGGCCTGCGTGGATTATCTCATTTCGAAAGGAATTGATCAGAAACGTTTGCAGGCAAAAGGGTGGGGAGAAGATCATCCGCTGAAATTTTCGAATGGTGTTGTGTTGACTGAAAAATATATTGATTCTAAAAAAACCGTCCAGGAGAGAGAAGCGCTTCACCAGTTGAATCGCCGTACAGTTTTCCGCGTTATCAGCAATGATTATGTAGATCCGAAAGCGCCGAAGCGCCCGGCTCCACAACCTGTTAATGTTCGCAAAGGATCATTTGATGAAAGCGGAGACGAAGTGCCGGATAATAATGGAAATGGGGACTAAAAATAGCATTTTGATTGTCAGTTAGTTGGTGCAGATACGGCTCGCCTGGTGTGGGGCGGGCTGTATCCTTTTCAAAGCCACACGTTATACCAATCGGGTGAGGTAAAATCTATTCTCAACAGGGTGTTAAAACCTCTTTCACCGTGTTGCGGATTTAATTATCTTAGCACCCACGTCAAAAAAATTACTGAAACACAAATCCAAACACTATGAAACCATTGAAAGTACTCTCTGCTGTTGTAGTATTTCTGCTCGCTCTTACGATGAACGCGCATGCACAGAAAAACTACATCCGTGATGCGGATAAAGCGTACGATTCACAGCAGTACTACAGTGCGTCAGAGCTCTACAAAAAGGGAATGGCGAAGATCAAGAACAAGCAGGAGAAGGCACGCATTACCTTCCAGATCGCAGAATGTTACCGCAAAATGAACGACTGGAAACAGGCGGAAAGCTGGTATGCAAAAGCGATCAAAGCGAAACACAATGATGATAAAATGTATTTGTGGTACGCTGAAGCGAAAAAAATCAATATGAAATATGATGAAGCGATCACTGCTTTCAATGATTACAAGCAGCGCGTTCCTTCTGATCCTGCCGGTGAGAACGGTGTAAAATCATCCGAACTCGCACAGCAGTGGAAAGATAATCCTACACGTTACGTGGTGGAGAATATGGCGCAGATCAATTCAAAAGATTATGATTTCTCACCAACCTATTCCGATAAAAAACACACCTCACTTATTTTCACTTCCAAGCGTGAAGGACAAAGCGGAAGCAAGATCGATCCTATTAGCGGAACAATGTATTCCGATCTTTTCGAAACAAAAGTGGACAAGAACGGAAAATGGAGTGCTCCTGCAACGATCCAGGGTTCTGTGAACAGTGCAATGGGTAACGAAGGTGCAAGCTGTGTAAATAAAAAAGGAGATCAGATCTATTTCACTCGCTGCGATCAGCAGAAGAAAAAATGGATTACCTGCAAAATTTATGTTTCCAAGAAAAAAGGAAATACATGGGATGTTCCAACTGTCATTGATTTTGGACTCGATGCTGCCGTGCTCGACAGTTTCAATTTCCGCCACCCTGCAGTTTCTGCCGATGAACAGGTTATGGTTTTCTCTTCTGATATGACCGGAACAACAGGAGGAATTCACTCCGACCTGTGGATGTCCACCTACGATAAAAAATCAAAAGCTTGGGGCAAGCCAGTGAATATGGGAACTACCATCAACACCAATGGCCGCGAAGGGTTCCCTTACATCAGCGATAATGGCGATCTCTATTATTCTTCAGATGGACTTCTCGGAATGGGTGGACTCGATATTTTCAAAGCGCCCCTTACTGACGCTAAGAACTGGAAATGGGGAACACCTGAAAATCTGAAATACCCGATGAATTCTCCCGGAGATGATTTCGGAATTGTATTCGACGGCAAAAAAGAAAAAGGTTACCTCACATCAAACCGCGAAGGCACAAAAGGAGCCGATGATATCTGGTCATTCTATCTGCCGCCACTGGTATTCCACCTGGCAGGAACAATTACCGATTGCAAGTATGGTCCTTCCATTGCTGTACAGGAATGTACGGTACGTATGGTTGGTTCAGACGGATCAGCTGTAGAAGCAAAAACAGATAAAGACGGAAAATATAAATTCGATCTTATTCCTGAAGTTTCTTACGTCGTAACTGTTTTCTCTGATAAAGGCCACAGCACAAAAGCGGATGGATACCTGAATCTTCCGGATAAAGACAAAGGAAAATTAACCACAGTCGGTGAAATGAATTCGAAAGATTTCACACTTGATTTTTGTCTCGTTCCTGCGGAATCTGAAATTCGTTTCCCGGCGGTGCTCTATGATCTGAATAAATCAACATTGCGCCCGGAATCAAAAGATTCTCTGAATTTCCTCTACCAGACACTGATGGATAATCCGACGATCATTGTCGAGATCAGTTCGCACACTGACCCGCGCGCGAGCGACGCCTACAACAATAAACTTTCACAGGCACGTGCGCAGGCTTGCGTGGATTATCTCGTTAATGAAAAACATATTCCTGCAGCGCGTCTCGTTGCAAAAGGATATGGTAAAACTCGTCCGCTCCGCCAGGCAGATGGAACTGTTTTGAATGATGCCTACATCAAATCCAAAAAAACAAAACAGGAACAGGAAGCCCTTTACCAGCTCGATCGTCGTACAGTATTCAAAGTTCTTTCATGGGATTATGTTGATCCTAATGCACCGAAAGATCAGAATCAACGCAAGATTGTTCGCCCGAAAGTTCTCGCTGGTGCAATGGATGATACCGGTGATACAACCGGGGCAGATGTTGAAGATGCACCAGTTGACGGTGGCGGTACAGGTACTTCAGGTACCGGAACTGGAACTGGAACTGGAACTGGAACTGGAACTGGTGGTGGAACCGGCACAGGTACAAGTACAGGTGGTGGTACAGGAACGAGCGGAACCGGAACCGGCACAACTACCAATCCGAAACCAAAATCAGTAGCGATACTTACCATCAATGAGAAATTTATCTGCTGATATTTCAAATGAGTAACTTTGAAGCGCTCTGATGTTCATCGGGGCGCTTCTTGTTTTTAGCTATGTCTGATATCAAATACAATAAACGCGGTGTCTCTGCTTCGAAAGAAGATGTACATCGTGCAATAAAAAATATCGACAAAGGAATTTTTCCGAATGCTTTCTGTAAAATAATTCCCGATCATCTTTCAGGCGACGAAAATTATTGTCTCGTAATGCATGCCGATGGCGCAGGGACAAAATCTTCTCTTGCGTATTTGTATTGGAAGGAAACCGGCGATCTCAGTGTGTGGAAAGGAATTGCGCAGGATGCGATCGTGATGAATACCGACGATCTTCTTTGTGTGGGTGCTACAGATAATATTCTTCTTTCATCGACGATCGGCAGGAATAAAAATTTAATTCCGGGAGAAATTATTTCGGCCATCATCAATGGTACTGAAGAAGTTCTTGCTGAATTGCGCACTCTCGGTGTGGGAATAAAAAGCACGGGCGGAGAAACCGCGGATGTCGGCGACCTGGTTCGCACCATCATTGTCGATTCGACCGTTGTGGCAAGAATGAAAAGAAGCGATGTGATCACCAATGAAAAAATTCAGAATGGTGATGTCATTGTAGGCCTTGCTTCTTACGGCCGGGCTTCTTATGAAAAAGAATACAATAGTGGAATGGGAAGCAACGGGCTTACTTCTGCACGGCACGATGTTTTTGAAAATGATCTTGCAGAAAAATATCCTGAAAGTTTCGATCCGGCCATTCCTGCAGAATTGGTTTACAGCGGAAAAATAAAATTGACGGACGAAGTAGATATCGGCGCCGGAAAAAAAATGACAGCCGGGAAATTGGTTCTCTCGCCCACGCGCACGTATGGGCCTGTGATCACGCGCGTGCTGGAAAAATTCAGAAAAGAAATTCACGGCATCATACACTGCAGCGGAGGCGCGCAAACAAAGATCCTTCATTTCATAAATGATCTTCACATTGTGAAAGACAATTTATTTCCCGTTCCTCCTTTGTTCAAACTCATTCAGGAACAAAGCGGAACTTCCTGGAACGAGATGTACAAAGTTTTTAATTGCGGTCACCGCATGGAATTATATGTGCCCGGAAAAATTGCCGCAGAAATAATTTCAATTTCAAAATCATTCAACATCGACGCGAAAATTATCGGAAGAGTGGAGGAGAGCAAACAAAAAAAACTTACGATCAGAAGTGAGTTCGGGGAATTTGTTTACTGAAATATTCTTCTCCGAAATAAATTCTCCTGTCTCCAATATTTCAATTCCTATTTCTCCACATAATTTTTGTAGAACAACGGTATCGTTTCAATGCCCTTGAAATAATTGAAAATACCATAATGTTCATTGGGAGAATGTAGTGCATCTGAATCCAATCCGAATCCGAAGAGAACAGAATCGAGCCCGAGAATGGATTTGAAAAGTGCAACGATAGGAATGGATCCGCCGCCGCGTGTGGGGATCGGTTTCTTTCCGTATGTTTCTTCCATGGCTTTGCTCGCAGCGAGATATGCTTTTGAAATCGTGGAAACAACAACCGGTTCGCCGCCGTGATGATGCCTCACTTTTACCGTCACGCCAGCCGGTGCAATTTTTTTGAAATGCGCTTCGAACAGATCTGCGATCTTTTCCGAGGATTGATCCGGAACAAGGCGCATGGAAATTTTTGCAGAAGCTTTCGATGGTAAAACTGTTTTCGCTCCTTCGCCCGTGTATCCTCCCCATATTCCATTCACATCAAGCGTAGGGCGAATTCCCGTTCTTTCCATTGTTGTAAATCCTTTTTCACCCTGCACATCACTTATCACAAGATCTTTTTTGTAAGCTTCAAGATTGAACGGCGCACGATTCAGTTCTTTTCTTTCATCGGCAGAAAGTTCATTCACATCATCATAAAATCCGGGAATGGTAATGTGAAAATTTTCATCGTGCATGGAAGCGATCATCCTGCAGAGAACATTCACAGGATTGGCAACAGCACCGCCATAAACTCCCGAATGAAGATCGCGATTGGGGCCGGTGATCTCCACTTCCATGTAAGTAAGTCCGCGAAGGCCCACATCGATCGACGGCGTAGTATTCGCAATGATGGAAGTATCGGAAATGAGAATGACATCTGCTTTTAATTTCTCTTTATTTTTTTCCAGGAATCCTGCAAGATTCGCAGAACCCACTTCTTCTTCTCCTTCGATCATGAATTTTACATTGCACGGAAGTGAATTTGTCTTCAACATCACTTCAAGCGCTTTCACATGCATGAACATTTGTCCTTTGTCATCGCACGATCCGCGCGCGAAGATGGCGCCATCAGGATGAATTTCTGTTTTGCGTATCGTCGGTTCGAATGGAGGAGAGGTCCACAATTCCAGCGGATCCGGTGGTTGCACATCATAATGCCCGTACACAAGAACAGTGGGAAGTTTTGAATCAATAAATTTTTCACCGTACACAACCGGGTATCCGTTCGTGTTACACAGTTCGCATTTTTCTGCACCGGCGGCCTGCATTTTTGCTTTCACAGTTTCAGCAGTTTTCAGCACATCATTTTTATATTTTGCATCGGCGCTCACCGAAGGAATTCTCAGCAATTCAAAAAGTTCATCCAGGAAACGATCTTTATTTTTTTCGATGTAATCTTTCTGTGTACTCATTTTAGTAGTGGTTTAGCGATTAACTATTTCAGTTGCGTTCAGAACGGATAGCGAAATTGCAAGAAAAATGAAATAGAAGGGCAGGTGAGCCCTATAATTTAAGGGGAAAGTACTTTATTCTACTGCTATTCCTTGAAAATCAGGGTGGGAAAGATTAGATTTGTTATAGGCAAATACTTCAACATCCAATCAATTTTTTTCGGAATGAAACAAGGAAAAATCGTATTCAGATTCTGGATCATTTCTTTTGCACTGATCTTCCATTTTCAGGCGAATGCGCAGTTGATTGTCGATACTTCTCTCACGCCTGCGCAATTAGTGCAGAATGTACTGCTCGGCCCGGGCATCATTGCATCAAATATCACGTACACCGGTTACTCTCGCGCTATCGGAAAATTTACTGCGCTGAATACCAATCTTGGAATTGATTCCGGAATTGTGATGACATCGGGAAGTGTATTGAGAAATGATTCCACCTTCAACAACCGTGGACCCGGTGGCCCAAACGATATCGGGAGCGACGGCGCATGGAATCAAACGGTAGGAACAGATACTGATCTTAATGCGATCGTTGGAAATTCTACGTATGATGCAGCTGTGCTTGCTTTCGATTTTGTGGCGCAATCTGATTCGGTGAAGTTCCGCTACATTTTCGGTTCAGAAGAATATTCGGATTATGTCAATTCCACTTACAATGATGTATTCGCATTTCTCCTGAATGGAGTGAGTGTAGTACTCACACAAACCAACATCGCACTCATTCCAAGCACAGCGACTCCTGTTTCCATCAATAACGTGAACAACGGGCAAACATGGTTTGGCCCTGCTCCCGGCCCATGCACGAATTGCGCGTATTATGTGGACAATCCTGCTTATGATGCGGTGAACAATCCGGTGGTGGCTCCTTACGATTCCATTCAGTACGATGGATTTACTACTGTACTCACGGCAATGTATCCGGTGCAATGCGGAGAAACGTATCATATAAAATTAGCGATCGCCGATGTGTTCGATCACGTTTTCGATTCCGGAGTTTTTCTCGAAGCAGGAAGTTTTCAGTCGGGAACGGTAGATCTGAGTTCGCACGTCAGTTATGGCAGCAGCAACGATTCTACTTTGTATGAAGGATGCGGACAAGCGTGCATCTATTTCACAAGGCAGGGAAATATTTCGATGCAGGATACAGCGACCATCACGCTTGGAGGAACTGCAAGCGCTTCCGATTACACTCCGACTATTCCTTCGCAACTTATTTTTCTTCCGGGACAGGATTCTATTTCCATTTGCATTTCTGCCACGCAGGACGGAAATCCGGAATCAGTAGAAACGCTCACGCTGCAATCTGTTTCAAGCGGTCCTTGCGTGGCAAGTGTTGCAACTGATCTCACTTTATATATCAGTGATGCAAATAATATTTCTGTGAATGCAGGAAATGATACTTCGATCTGCAATGCTTCGCCCATCACACTTTACACGAATGTAACCGGCGGAATTCAACCTTACATTTACAATTGGAGCACCGGCGCTACTACACCAAATATTACTGTAAACCCGGCGGTGACTACCAGCTACACGATAACAGTTTCTGATCAGTGCGGAACTCCGGTGGGGATTGATACGGTTACTGTTTTTCTTCCTGCGGGAGCATTCACGATCACCACTTCACCTGATCTCGTTCTATGTTCCGGAAGTTCTGCATTGCTCACCGTTTCTCCTTCAGGAGGATCAATGCCTTATTTTATTTCGTGGACTACTGTTTCAGGAAATGATTCTGTTCCTGTTACCGGTGGTTATGTAGAACAATTCACACCTACCGGAAGCGGCATATTTGTTGTTATGGTTCGCGAGGGTTGCGGACAAACCGCTTCTGATTCCATTGCAGTAACGGTAAACGATTGCGGTGTAATTGCACCGAATGTTTTCACACCGAATAATGACGGAACAAATGATCAGCTCATTTTCACAGGCCTTGAACATTTCCCGAACAGTTCGCTTCACATTTACAACCGTTGGGGAAATAAAGTGTATGAAAGTGCCAATTACCAAAATGATTGGACCGGCAGTGGAATCAGCGACGGAACGTATTATTATGTTCTGCACCTTTCGTCTGGTTCCGATCTCACCGGTTTTGTCACCGCACTCACGCATAAATAAAAAAAGTATTTCAATCACATTCTGAATCCCCTATGCTGCGTAAACTGACATTATTTTTCCTGATGATTTTTTCGGTGACGGAAATATCGGCGACGCATATTGTGGGCGGAGAAATTTTTTATGATTACCTCGGCAATAATGATTATCGCATCACGCTGAAAGTTTACCGCGATTGTTTGAATGGGCAGGCACCGTATGATAATCCGGCGTCTGTTGGAATTTTTGATGTGAATGGAAATCTCGTGGATACTTTGTCAATGAATTTTCCGGGATCGAATCCGGTTCCTCCCTCTATCAATAGTCCTTGCTACACACCACCGGGAAATGTTTGCGTGGAAGAAGCCGTGTACACCGAAGTAAAACATATTACTCCTGGTGCCGGCGGATATTATATCACTTACCAGCGTTGCTGCAGGAATAACACGATCCTCAATCTCATCAGTCCCGGAAGTGTAGGATCTACTTACATGATCCAGATTCCTGATCCTGCTCTCGCCACAAATAATTCCAGTCCGCGCTACACCAATTTTCCTCCGATCTTTCTTTGCCAGGGTGCGCCACTTGTATTCGATCATTCGGCAACAGAGCCCGATGGCGATTCACTCGCGTATGATCTTTGCGATCCTTATGATGGAGCGAGTGCTGCTGCGCCAATGCCGCAACCACCGGCGGGACCACCGTACGCTTTTGTTCCGTTCAATGCGCCGTACAGCGGAGGATACCCGATGTCGTCTAATCCTGCGCTGAGTATTAATCCGATCACAGGTTTGCTTACGGGAACACCGAATCTTATTGGCCAGTGGGTGGTTGGTGTTTGTTGTAAAGAATATAGAAATGGAAATCTTATTTGCACAAACAAGAGAGATTTTCAATTCAATGTTCTTCCTTGTCCATTGCTCACGGTGAGCAGTATTCCGAATCAAACTGTTTTCTGCGCAGGTTACAATGTGCAATTCCAGAACAACAGTTGGAATGCAACAACGTATCTCTGGAATTTCGGCGATCCAACTTCAACTTCCGATACATCGAATACATTCACTCCGAATTATACCTACGGCGACACCGGTGTTTACACAGTAACGCTCGTTTGTAATCCATATACGCCATGTGCAGATACGAACACGACCACGTTCCAGATCTATCCGCCGGTCAATCCGAATTTTATTGTTCCTGCCGGGCAATGTGTGAATGGAAACAGTTATAATTTTTCTGCCGGCGGACAATTCATGGGCAATGGAAGTTTCTCCTGGAATTTCGGATCCAATGCAAATCCTGATTCAAGTAATGTGCAGGATCCGCAGAATATTTCATTCGACACATCAGGAATTTTTCCGGTAACGATCACTGTTTCTGAAAATGGCTGCACAGGAATTTTTACAGATTCAGTTATTGTTTATCCAATGCCGACTGCAGATTTTGCAGGAGCGTATCTCGAAGGTTGCAATCCATTCACCGTTCAATTCTCTGATAGTTCCATTGCAGGAACACAGTTGCAGTACACCTGGATATTCGGTGATGGAGATACTTCTCATCTTGCAAATCCTGTTCACACTTATTTCGGCGTTGGCACGTACGATGTTTCACTCATCGTCGCAACAACGAATGGTTGCATTGGAATCGATACGTTCAGTGTTCCGGGAATGATCACTGTTGATCCGGCTCCTACGGCAGGCATCACTGCTAATCCTACAGTCACTTCCATTTTCAGTCCTTACATTACTGTTACCGATCAAAGCATGAATGGAGATTCCTGCATACTCGATTTCGGTGATGGTTTTGTGACGAGTGCGTGCGATGGAGGACACACGTACTGGAGTTACGGAACCTACAACATCATTCAAACCGTTTACAATTCTTATGGTTGTTCTGATGTGGATACGGTGCAGGTAGAAGTAACGCCGGAAAATCGTTTTTTCATTCCGAATACATTTACTCCGAATGGTGACGGGCTCAATGATATTTTCATGCCGGTGATACTCGGAGCAGAAGGTTATCATTTCATGATCTTCGATCGTTGGGGAGAATTGATTTTTGAAACGCGCGACACGAATGTGGGATGGGACGGACGATACAAAGGCAACAAATGCCAGGAAGATGTTTATGTGTGGAAGGTTGATTATGTGAATGTGGTGGATGAAAGTTCGCAGAAACTCATTGGCCACGTGAACCTGATCCGCTGAAAAAATTTCTCATCTTGTTTTTTTCGTAACATTGGTCAAACCATAAAACCAATTGCTATGAAACCATTTCTCCAGATCAGCATCGGAATTTCCATTGTACTTCTTTCCGGAAGTTTTCTCATTCGTTCCATTGTGCCTGCGAATGCAGCTCCGCCGAAACCCGCAGATTTTATTGACGAAAGCACGAATAAGATCGGAAAATATATGATGTCGATCGGAGAAGACAACGGAACAGATTATCATTATTTCGTAGGATTAGTGTGGGATACCGAAACAGGAAAAAGTGCAACCTATTATTTGCAGTCTTCCGGCGAATGGAGCAAAGGCGACGGAATGCCCGATGCGCCACTGACGAAATAATTTTTTGCAGAACAAAAAAATATCCGGGCGATCTCTACAGCGTAATCGCCCGTTTTTATTTTGCAAAAATATTTTCAAGCGCAGTGGACAGTTCATCGTTCCGGAAAACAAATCCGGTTTCCGTTATTTTTTTATTGCTCACGCGACTTCCTTCAAGGATCATGCATGCCCGTTCACCGAGAAATAATTTCAAAGCAAATTTCGGAACACCCGGAAAAAAAACAGGGCGGTGAAGAACTTTTCCCAGCGAGCGCATGAATTGTTTATTCGTCACCTGTTGTGTGCCGGTTGCGTTGTAAACGCCGGAAATATTTTTATTGAGAATAGAAAAAATGATCAGTTCGCAGAGATCATCAATATGTATCCACGGCATCCACTGTTTGCCGTTTCCCAATGGAGCGCCGATGTACCATTTTACCGGGGCGGCAAGTTTCGGGATCGCGCCACCATTCCGCGCCAGCACTGCGCCTATGCGGAGTTTCACTACGCGAACAGATAATTCTTCAAAAAGATCGCCTGCCTCTTCCCACTCTTTGCAACATTGTCCAAAAAAATCATTTGCCGGCGGATCGTTCTCCGAAAAAATATTTTCTGTTGTCGTTGCGCCGTACCATCCCACACCGGATGCGGTGATCACCACTTCAGGATGAGGATCTGTATCCCGTATTTTTTTTGCAAGAGTTCTCAATGAAGAAGTGCGGCTTTCTATGATCTCTTTTTTTCTTTCGCTCGTCCATCTGCGCTCGCTCACGCTTGCGCCCGCGAGATTCACAACCACATCGGCCCACCGGATACTTTCTTCATCCATGATACCGTTTTGCGGATCCCACGTGAAATGCAAAACTCGTGCATCGCGCGTTTTTTTCCGGCCGATGTGCGCAACTTTAAATCCGCGCTGAAGAAGAATATCCGTCAGCCGGGTACCAATGAGTCCGGACGCACCGGTAATAAGAATTTTCATGGAGCGGGAGATGAATTTTATATACGCCGGCCGGGCGGAAATAGTTATATAATTCTGTAAAGGACTTTTTTTCGCCGATGTGATTATGTTTTCGCCGGATGATCATCGGGCCATTCTCCATAGATTTACAAGATGAATGCAACCGATCCTGTTTATCATAAACACATTTTCATTTGTACCAATGAGCGTGCAGCGGGAGCGCCGCGCAGGAGTTGCGGAGAAGTGCATGGAATGGAGATCGTGGAAGCTTTCAAAAAAAAGCTGAAAGAAAAAAATCTTGCCATACGTGTGCGTGCCCAGCGCGCGGGATGTCTTGACATCTGTGATTTCGGCCAGACGGTTGCTATTTATCCCGAAGGAGTTTTTTATGTGGGGGTTGAATTGGCAGATGTAGATGCAATTATTTCAGAGCACATTGAGAATGGCAGAGTGGTGGAGAGATTGCGTTTAAAAAAATAAATGTGTTGTGATCTGAGATGCTGTCTAAAGGGGATCTCTATTAACTAATTTTTTTGCCACTAAGGCACCAAGACACAAAGATTAATAAAGTTTTTCTCTTAGTGTTTCTTAGTGCCCTTGTGCCTTTGTGGCGATATGTTTTTTTTAATAATTAAGTTTTTAGAGATCCCCTAGCATAGGTACAACGTACAATGAAATTTTATTTTCTGACTTGAATTACCAAACAGATAATAATAACAGCGAATACAATCGGTAAAACATCTTCTTTGGAAAAAGGGGAAATTTGAGTATCACTCCAATTTTTAAAGGCAGCAAAGGTTGATGATATCTGCTCAATGCTGCCGAAGTAATTGGGGTCGATGAATGGCATTTTTGCTTACCTTATTTAGCATTTACTTCATTCCAGAATTTCGCTAAGGATTGTTGTCCTGCGACACCATCATGCTTCAATAACTCTTCTAAGTCAACGGCAAGTCTCCAGGCTTTCGTGTTCGTCTGTTTCGATTGCCTTGTTTCAATTGCTTCAATCACCTTGAATGACTCACACAATGGAATTATTTCGTCAATAATCAATCCAGTATTATTCCCAAGATATTTTTCGTTTACAATATTTTTCTCATACTGAACAGTCATTTTATTGAATTTCAAAATGAATTTATTAAGCATTTTTTTGAATTCACTTTTCCCAGAAGAAGCACTAACACTTACAATATCATCACCCTGAACCAATTTTATTCCGTTTGCAACCAATAATTCATTTATTCTTTGCGGAGAATAGGCAACTTCTGGCTCTCCATTATTAAGTAAAATAATCGAGTTTACATTTGATTTTTCAATGCTTACATTTCTGAAATTAATCCTCGAAGTGCTGTCAATTTTTATTTCATTGAATTCACAATTTTTAAAATGTACATTGTCAAGAATAGTGTCTCTCAAACTGATATTAATAAATGTTCCATTCTCAAAGGTTATGTTATTTAGCCGCTTGTTTTCAAAAATTAAGCTTGTGTAATTCACTTTTGAATCAAAGCAAACAGGTGATGTAAAATTTATTTTATCAATAATAAAAGGAAATAATGTACCAATGTTCAATTGCAAGTATGTTGGCTTCCACTCTTCATTAATGATTTTTTTGAACACTTCAATTATGAGCTGTACATTATTTTCCAATTCGGTAATATAATTGATGCAGTACATTGCAACCGAATCGGGTAATTGTTCAATGTATAGGAATTTCTTCAGTTGAGAATAATTCTTCGAACTCACGGCATTATTTATTAACCCAGCAAGCGCTCGACCTAAAAAATAGTATTTGAATTCTTCATGGTCGAATTTTCTTGCACCCATTTTTGTTTCATTAATAGGAATTAAAAATGCATGTGAACCAACAATGCGGACTATTATTTGTTTTAAATCCTCTTCAATTTTCCATTCTTCTAATAGCATTACGGTATGTAATTCTATTTCCTCAATTGTCACAGAATCCTTTTTTGCTTCCCACATTTCTTTTGCCAATGTTGACAACAGTTCAATATGTTGCTCAAAAGTGAGATATGGTTCTCCAGTCTTATTATCTACACCCTTCCACTTGTCAACTTCTCTTCTTGTGAAAGATTCTACAATAAAAGCTACACTTTCCTTGTCAGCGCTTTTGCTTGAAAAGAATGGAGCCACTAAATTGATATCTCCCTCAATTGCTGAAGCTAATTTGGCTAAAAGAAAAGGTCGAGCAAGAATTGGATGATTTACCTCGTGAACTTCAGATAATATTGCTTCATATATTTTGGATGGCTCATCGTAAGCAAGATTTTCAAAGTAATTTACCACCTCTTGTTGGTTCCAATTGCAAAGTTTTAACTCATTGAAATTAATATCATAAGGAACTTTGTTTTTTAATAAAGAGGTTCGTTTTAAATAATCATTTGTATCGAAAAAAGTTCGCCTAGATGCAGCAATTAAGGTTCCTTGACCTGCCATTTCATTTACGAAATTCGCCAAAGAGGAAACGGCCTTAGCTCCACCAATTTCCGCAGCTAATTCATCAAATCCATCTATCGCAAGAATAATTAACCGCTTTTGAATAAGATTAATAATTGAAGGATAATATAATCCAGGCATTCGCAATTCACCAAGGTCATACATGATAGCTTCACCTAATCGGACCAAATCCCTGCCCTGTAAATCAACGTGCCAAAAAAGATACTTTGATTCCCCATTAATATAGCGTTGAGCTTGCAATGCCTGATATTGCTTCAGTAATATACTTTTACCATGACCCGCATCTGCAGTGATGAAATTTATTTTCGAACCGAACTGAAGAAAATTATCACACTCACTTTGGAGTAGAGAAAGTGCACTGCCTAAGTTTTCACCAATAACTGTTTTTAATATGGCGGGACTATCTACAAATTCTTCAATGCCTTTCCTTTTTTCAAATATTTTCCTCGCAAACAAATCAAGTTTTGCCAAATGTTTTGAAATAAATGTTCTGTATGGAATTTTATCTCCCTTAAACTCCACGATACAATTTCCATCGGAATTATTCTCAAAACGACATAGTTGTTCATTACCATCTTTATAAAATAGGACATCGCCATTGGGCTCGAAAAGAACAACCGAATCATCATCTGCGAAAGCCAATAAATCTTTTCTTATTTCTTCTTTTGTCATCATACTAAAATAGTTTGAATTTTGAATGGGCTTAAAAATTCAGTAATGAAATCAAATATTTGGTCATTTTGAATGCCTAGAATAATCTCATCGTTTCTTCTGTTTGGATAATACTTTCTCTTTTCGTTAGCTAAAGCAATCGAGGGAAATAAATCTTGGTCGTCAGATATCACTATTAGACCACGAAAATTATTATCCTCAATTACCGATAGTATATCACATGCAATAATTGTGTCCACCATTTTTTGTTCGACACCCTTGAAAACGGTTTTGTGAATATTGACACAGTTGCCAATCGGACATTTTTTTTCTTTATTCTTAGTAAAGTTACTTAACACGTATTTGGGACATATTGATTTATTTGCATTACAGATACTGTCATCACATTCGGGATTTACTCTCATAGCTTTCATTCCATCAGATTCTTTATAGGTATATCCCCAGTTATAATCTGGAATTCCTAAAATTTCAGAAACCATTTCAACTGAACCTTGTATTATTTTTTTTCCCTGTACTTTTGGGAAAATATTGACATTGGCAAGAAGTTGCTGAAGCACAGAGGCCTGTTTCGTCAGCGTGTTTCCTTGATGCCAGCCACCATATAGCCTGAGCTGAATATTCGCAACATCCTTATATTGAACTTCACATAAATTAATAAATTCTGAAAATGCATATTCAAGTTTTTCAGAAGTTTGAACACTGATGTCTGTACCAAAATAATTGTCAAAATCTATTATTACAGTTACAGTTTTCATAAATCACTTACTTGATTCTCATTTGTTAATAATTCCAATCTGAATGACTTACTGGTAAATTGTTTAATTATATTTCCTTCGATAAAAACATGCTTAAAATATCTGGTGAATCATTCAATGCAGAAGGTAGACAGAATTGCCAAACATTATGAAGGTAAAGATTTAGCTGATGATGCAAATGAAGTAATTGAATTATTTAATAAGAAGAAACTAGAAAAGACTAATTCAAATGTTAACTCCAAATGATCCGACAACAAAGCACGAACCACTAACAGCGGTGCCCGTTGCCCGCCCCGGTTTGGGTCGGGCAGGCCCGCCCGGTTTGGGTCGGGCAGGCGCAACTCTCCTTTTCAAAAAATAATTCCCCTATTCGCCCGAATAGCGCAACTCGCTCCCGCTCCATAAAAGTTCACAACAAAATTTTTCCTGTTAATGGCAAACTGAAAATATTTTCCAGCGAAAAATAAAGTGCAAATCATTTTCTTCCAAATTTTCTTTCGTCTGCAAAATAATTTCCGGCAGACTCTGGCTGTCGCGCTTGTCGGAAAAATCGGCCATCATGTTTGTGATCACGTGTGCGCGTGTGTCCACGCTCGCCTGCGCGGTGTAATTCATCTGGCGTGGTTTTCCCGGCTTCACGCTGATGCGCGCGTCTGAAATAAATATGCCAACGCTTGACAATTATATCACGACAAGAACCTATATTTGATAACCAATGTAACTCCAAATGAAAAAACTTTACTCTTTTTCAATTTACATTTGTGTTACGTTAATTGCGAACTTGATCGTTCTGCCGACGAACGCTCAAACCGCCAACTGGCTCTGGGCCAAAAGTGCGATATCACCAAGTAATGCTACGGCGGAGGGTTGGAATACAGCAACAGATGCTGCTGGTAATATTTTTGCAACCGGATGGTTTAGTGGTTCTAATATAACCTTTGGCTCCATTACGCTTATTAATAATGGATCACATAATATTTTTCTTGTTAAATATGATCCAAACGGAAATGTACTTTGGGCTATAAGTGCTGGGGGGGCATACTCGGATGCGGGTTATTCCGTAAGCACGGATCCAAATGGAAATGTTTTTCTTGCTGGATATTTTCAAAGTCCAACCATCACTTTTGGCTCCACTACGCTTACTAATAACGGGGCTCAAAATATTTTTCTTACCAAATACGATCCAAACGGAAATGTTCTCTGGGCAAAAAGCTCAGGTGGAACTGGCGATGACAGGGCTTTTTCCGTGAATGCAGATACAAACGGAAATGTTTTTATTACAGGGTATTTTCAAAGTCCAACTATTACTTTTGGCTCCTCTACGCTTACTAATAATGGTCTGCGTGATGTTTTTCTTGCCAAGTATGATTCAAGCGGAAATGACCTCTGGGCGAAAAGCGCAGGTGGAACAAGTTATGATATGGGCAATTCTGTGAGTACAGATATAAGCGGAAATGTTTTGATTACAGGAGTTTTTTACAGTCCCACCGTTACCTTTGGTACTACCATGCTTACTAATAATGGGCAAGAAAATATTTTTCTTACCAAATACGATTCAAACGGAAACGTACTTTGGGCAAAAAGCGCCGGTGGAACAACTAATGATGGAAGTTCTTCTATGAGCACGGATGGAAACGGAAATGTTTTTATTACGGGGTATTTTGTGAGTTCAACTATCGCTTTTGGCTCTGACACACTTACTAATAATGGTCAGGTTGATATTTTTCTTGCCAAATACGATTCAATCGGAAATGTACTTTGGGCTAAAAGTGCTGGAGGACCATACTCTGATTATGGCTATTCTGTGAATACAGATGGCAATGGAAATGTCTTTCTATCAGGAAGCTTTTTCAATTCTTCAATTACACTTGGCTCTATAATTCTTGCACCTCCCGCTGGAAGCGTGGATCCTATGTTCATTGCAAAATATTCTCCGAGTGGAAATGTGCTCTGTGCAGATGCTCTTTCAAGCGGCGGAGATGACAATAACGGAGTAGCTATTGATATTTCCGGCAATGCTTATATCGTTGGTGATTTTGAGGCTAATCCTTTTATTGTTGGTGCAGATACTTTAATTCTCACGGGTATGGAAGATTTTTTTATTGCAAAATACCTCTGCGCAGCACCTTTAAGCATTGATGGCCTGAATCATGCGGCAGAAATTTTTATTTTTCCAAATCCAACCAGCGACCAGTTCTTCATTGAAGCAAACTCGACTGACAAACTAAGCGTGGACTTGTATGATGTAAACGGCAGACACGTGTACAGCGCAAGCGTAAGTGACAAAGAAAATATTAATGTCGCAACCTTAGACAATGGCGTATATACATTGACAATTAAAACGGCAGACCGCGTAATAAATAAAAAGTTAGTTATACTCCGCTGACAAATTATCTTCCACTCGCAGACATTTTGTACAGCGGACAGCGGACATGCAAGTGTTGCGTAAGCAGGCACAAGGTCGCACCAGGCATAACCGCAAGCAATCACCAATGGCGGGTGACGTGCAAATAGAAACTTTAGTGCATTTATTTTCCTTTGTGCTGCGGGACAGTGAAGTGCTCCGAACTCCGCCACTTCTCCAACTTGCAAAACGTTAGTTGCCATTTAAAAAAATGCAAAGACACATCTACAAAGACTTAACAATTGAAATTTTTAACGACCCGACTTATACGCTCGGTTCAGCGGACAATAATATTATTTATTCCAAAATTTACTCAACCGACATCGGAAAGTTTCGTCCGACTTCAAAGCACGGAATAAAAATATTCAAAGCCGAACAAGAAATAAATAATTGTCTTCTTCTCGCAGTCGGTGGCGCGACAAATATTCACCCGACAGCATCGCTCGTGGACAACGACCAATTAGTTGTCTGTTGCTGCGACACCATTTTCAGTTTGACTCTTCCCGACTTGCAACTCAAATGGAAAACTAAGGTGGACAGCGTAACCTGTTTCCAAATATTAAAATTGCAAGCCGACTATATCGTCCATGGAGAAATGGAAATCACTCGCCTTGACAGAGACGGAAAAATAAAATGGAAGTACGGTGGTCATGACATTTTCGTAGAGTTGGACAGTGACGCATTTTCATTGCACGCAGACCATATCGAGGTGACGGATTTTTATAAAACAAAATATAAAATTGATTTCAACGGCAAGACAATCTCTACATCTCGACAGACAGAAAAAAACGGCAACTAACAGCAAGTTGGAGAAATGGCGGTTGACGAGCAAATTGAAAGTGAGTGCAAGTAATTATCTTTGTAGCGGGTGGACAAGTAAGTGATTTCTAATCCCGCCTACGCAAAGCCCGAAACCGTTAGCTGCAATGCCAGGAGTAAAATATATTAAGTTGTTTGTCGCGAAATAATGAAAAATATATTATTCATATTATTCTATTTCATTACCACTTTTTGTTTCGGACAAAAAGACACTCTTGTTTCTTTCAAGACTTTTGATTTTTCGAATATTCATTTTTCTTCTAATAATTCTGCAATAAAAATAAATTGCGACAGCACATCTTATAATATTCTCATAGAACTTGATTCCATTAATCCAACTACCGGAAATTGGTCTGCAACTTTGACAAACAAATCTCAACACATTTTGTATTTTGACCGAGCAAATAATAGCGACAATATTTTTTGGATTGCACAAAGTTTTCCAGAAATAATTCCACCAAAGTCACAATTCAAAATAACTGGAGCTATGAATTTTGCATTTAACCATTTTGCATTTAATAGAAATCCCTCTATTGACTTTCTCATTTATGAAAATGATAATAGAATTGGAATTGCAAAATATACTTACAAAATTTCCGTTCATATAATTGGCTACGTAAAATAGATTAATGAAATTGTGAACCGATACTCACCAGTACAACAAGGCACAGCACCTAACAGCGGTGGCCGTTGCCCGCCCCGGTTTGGGTCGGGCAGGCCCGCCCGGTTTGGGTCGGGCAGGCCCGCCCCGGTTTGGGTCGGGCAGGCACAACTTCCCTTTTCAAAAAATAATTCTCCTATTCTCCCGAATAGCGCAACTCTTTCAGACAAAAAACCAGTCCACCAGGTTCATTGGAAGTCACAGCAGAAAATTTGAAGAGCTGAAGCCGATACGCTTAGCCCGGATGGCAGGGAGCTCCGCCGACCGGACAGCCGGAACAGATAAGATTTGACGCCAGGAGTGATGCGCTCCATAAAATGAAAGATCAAAAATGAATAATGAAAAGTTCATTTAAGAATTATACCAAGCGCAGTCATCGCATCCTTCACGCATTTCACATTCTCAAAACTCAATGACAGTTTATTATTCAACTCTTTCATCTTCGCCGCACGCGGATTATTCTGAATGAATTTCAATACGCGCGTAAAACTTTCCGATTGATAATAAGATGAATTCTGATCCGGAATAAAATACCCGGCCATTTTTTCATTCTTCATCACGAGCCGTTCAAAACCGATATCCATGCACATCCATCGCAAACGTATGGTATCAATGAGTTCGGTCACTTGCTGTGGCAACGGCCCAAAACGATCGCGCATGGAATTTTCAAAACGAACGAGATCATCTTCCGAATCGCTGTCATCCAATTGCCGGTAAAGTGAAAGTCGTTCGGTGATGTTATGCACATACTCGTCGGGAATGAGAATTTCAAGATCGGTGTCAATCTGCGTATCGCGCACGTACACGCCTACGTGTTTTGCGCCCGTGTTGTTGCGCATCTGCCCGCGCCGTTGTTCTTCTTCTTTGAATAATTCTTTGAATTCGGTTTCCTTTAATTCGCGTATTGCTTCGTCGAGAATTTTCTGGTACATGTCAAATCCAATGTCAGAAATAAATCCGCTTTGTTCTCCGCCCAATAAATTTCCTGCACCGCGGATATCGAGATCGCGCATTGCGATCTGAAAACCGGAACCGAGATCGGAAAATTCTTCAATAGCGCGCAAACGTTTCTGCGCTTCGGCGGTGAGCATGAATTGCGGTGGAGTGATGAGATAACAGAATGCTTTTTTATTCGAACGTCCTACGCGCCCGCGCATCTGGTGAAGATCACTCAGCCCGAAATTCTGTGCGTCGTTGATGATGATCGTATTTGCATTGCTGATGTCGAGCCCCGATTCGATGATGGTAGTGGAAACAAGCACATCAGTTTGCCCTTCCACAAAATCAAGCATCACTTTCTCCAGTTGATGTCCCTGCATTTGTCCGTGGCCCACTGCAACTTTTGCATCGGGGATAAGTTTCTGCACCAGCGCAGCAATGGAAAAAATATCACTCACGCGGTTGTGCACAAAAAATATCTGTCCGCCGCGCTGAATTTCAAAACGGATCGCATCGCGCAACAATTCCTCATTCATGGTATGCAACTCGGTCTGCACCGGAAAACGATTCGGAGGAGCCGTGTTGATGATGCTGAGATCGCGCGCACTCATGAGCGAGAATTGCAGCGTTCGGGGAATGGGAGTAGCCGTGAGCGTAAGTGTATCGACCGTGGTCTTTATCGTTTTTAATTTGTCTTTCACGGCTACGCCGAATTTCTGTTCTTCATCTACGATCATCAGTCCGAGATCGCGGAATATTATTTCTTTACCCGCGAGCGTGTGCGTGCCTATGAGGATGTCAACTTCTCCTTTTCCTAATTTGTGGAGAATTTCTTTTTTTTCTTTTGCAGAACGGAAACGATTGAGGTATTCGATCTTCGCCGGAAAATCTTTCAGCCGGTCTGAAAAAGTTTTGTAATGCTGTAATGCAAGGATCGTGGTGGGAACAAGCACAGCAACCTGTTTACTGTCGCACACCGCTTTGAACGCAGCGCGAATAGCGATCTCCGTTTTTCCGAAACCGACATCGCCGCAAACTAACCGGTCCATAGGATGTGCATCTTCCATATCGCGTTTCACATCCTGCGTGGCGCGCAACTGGTCGGGCGTGTCTTCGTAAATGAAAGATGCTTCGAGTTCATTCTGTAAATAATTATCGGGAGAAAAGGAAAAACCTTTCTGCGCTTTTCTTGCCGCGTAAAGTTTGATCAGGTCGAATGCAATTTCCCTGACGCGCGATTTTGTTTTCTGTTTTAAATTCTGCCACGCAACACTGCCGATCTTATCGATGCGCGGAACATTTCCATCTTTCCCTGAATATTTTGAAACACGATGCAGGGAATGAATGCTCACATACAGTACATCATTGTCGCGGTAAACGAGTCGTATCGCTTCCTGTAATTTTCCATTCACTTCAATTTTTTCCAGTCCGCCGAAACGTCCCACGCCGTGATCGATGTGCACGACAAAATCGCCGGGATTGAGTCCGCGCAATTCTTTGACCGACATCGCTTCTTTATTTTTCTGGAATCCGTCGCGCAAACGGAAACGGTGATAGCGTTCGAAGATCTGGTGATCGGTATAGCAGGCGATCTTCAGGTCATGATCAATGAATCCTTCGTGAATGGAATGGACGAGTGTAACGTAATCGAGTTTGCGGCCTATGTCCTCGAAAATAGAATGCAGCCGTTCCGATTGTTTTACGCCGTCGGTGAAAATGATGTTGTGATAATGATTCGCCGAATTTTTTGCGAGCGCCTGTGTGAGCAGATCAAAATTTTTCCGGAAGGAAGACTGCGGGGAAATGTTGAACGGAATTTCTGTCGCATTGTTCATTACAAAACGGTTGCCGCATTCCACCAATGAAAAATTTTCCAGTTCCAGTTGAAAATCTTTTCCGTTGCAATATTTTTCGGAAGGAGCAAGATGCCGCACCGGGGAATCTTCTTTCTGAGATTCAAAAATTTCTGAAGCAATATCGAATTCCTCCTGCACAAGAGAAGCAGCCGATTCCATATCCCAGATCCAGGTAAGGTGTGGCGACTCTTTTTTTTCTGCGGCAAAATACTGAAGGAAAGTTTCGCGGCTCTCCACCAATAATTTTCCCTGCACATTCGGAATGATGGTAAGGCGATCGAGATTTTTTACGGAAAGTTGTGTGGAAGGGTCGAAGGTGCGAATGGATTCCACATCATCGCCGGAAAATTCTACGCGATACGGAAATTCATTGGCATAGGAAAAAACATCCACGATCCCGCCACGCACCGCAAATTGCCCGGCTTCATATACATAATCATTCCGGTCGAAACCATACTCATGCAAAAGATCAGTGACGAATGCGATGGAAATTTTTTCTCCGCGTTTTAATGGCAGCGTATTTTTCTCCAGCAATTTTTTTGTCACCACTTTTTCCGAAAGCGCGCCGGGATAAGTAACCACCGCAACGCGATCACAATTCCTCACCTGGTCGAGTACCTCTGCGCGAAGCAGCACATTGGCATTATCTGTTTCTTCCGGCTGGTATGCTTTGCGATAGGAAGAAGGAAAAAATAATACAGGAATAAAATTTTTCAGTTCGCCCGCTTCATTTTTTACCTGAGTTATTTCTTCGAGGTCATTGAGGAAATAGGCAGCCGATTCTTTATCCGGCAGAATGAAAAGATGAGAGTGAGAAGTTTTTTTTATTACGGCCGAGGCAAAAAAAGCCCCTGCAGATCCGGCTAATCCACGCAATTGAATTTTTGCCGCTGTCTGCCTGTTCGTTTCAGAAACAATCGTGTCGATGGCAGGACTGTTCCCGAATGCCCCTACAATTTCCTCCAGGTTCAAGCAGGGTAAAGTTATTGAATTTGGTGCGTCGCAAGGAGATAAAACGAGTTGGATAAAGATCAAAACTTCTTACCTTAGATTCATGCGTCATTGGCAAATTCTTCTTTTTTCTATCATCATTGTTTCCTGTCACAAGGATAAATCGCCTCCCGATCTCGAATTGAAATCGGGTCCGGGTTATACAACTTCTGATATCGTGGTTTCGCCGGGAACAGCTTTTGTGGTTGGAATAAATGCTTACAGTGGCGCAGATGACCTCAATTTATTTTATACGGAAGTTGCATTCGATGGTGCGAACACAACAAAATTAGTAAGCAGGGTGTGGATGAATTCTGATGAGCATAAACATTTTGTGCGCGATGTTACAGTGACCACGAGAACGCAGGCTGGAACGGAGCGCTGGGTTTTTGATATCAATGATGCCGACGGACGAATCAGTAAGAAAGAAATAAAAGTGACGGTGCAATAAGCAGCAGGCAGTGCAATAATATTTTGGTCATTGGTTATTTGTCATTTGGGATTTGGGATTTGTCATTTGGGATTGCTAACTTTGATCATCATGCAACTGGGATTTCGTTTCCGTTTTGCTCCTTTATTTCTCGCTTTCATTTTTTTTATGAATGTGCTGGGTGTTTTCATTTTTGCATTTGCGGAAGCGGGATTGCATCGTATTGCCGAGCGTATGAATGACACGCAGGAAAAAACGCAGTTGATACTTTCTGCGCAGGAGTTCAAAAATATTTCCTGGATCGGTGAAAAAGATTTTATTTACAACGATCAGGTGTATGACCTGAGAAATATTTCTGTTAAAGACGATCGTGTTTTTATCAATTGCACTTCGGATAAAGAAGAAACCGGGATCCGTCAATCAGTCGCAGATAATTTCGGCAACGAAAGCAAAAAGAATATTCCATCGCCTTTCAAAGATATTTTCAAAGTAGTGAGTGGTGCCGGCCATAGCAATGAACTGTATTCCCCGGTTATTTTTTATTCTTCTTCTATTCTTCATTCGCACTTTTCAGTTTCGCCGGTCGGCGCTGAAAGTCCGATCTCCGTTCCACCGCCCGAGTTGGGTTGATCCGTTTATTATTTCATTATCTGTCACGGCTCACAGATCACTGTGAATTTGTCGTGCATTCACGGAATTTTAATTCAACGCATTTCACGATGAAAAAAATAAATTTTATTTCACTGCTTTTTATTTTGCTGCTGATGTGTCTTTCTGCCGCTGCGCAGAACAGCATCAACGGAAAGATCATCGACAGTAAAGACAGTTTGCCACTCATTGGTGTTTCCGTTTACATTCCCGATCTCAAGCTCGGTGCGCTCACAAAAGAAGACGGAACTTACGAGATCAATAATATTCCCGAAGGAATTTACCTCGTAGAAGTCGAATACAACAGTTACGCATCGCAATTGAAAGAAGCAGAAGTGGACGGAGCATTAACGCTGAATTTTACCCTCGAACTTTCCGGAATAGAAATGCCGCAACTTGTGGTGACCGGTGTATCATCGGCTACAGAAAGAAAAACAGATCCTGTTCCGGTGAATGTGGTTACGCAGCTCGATCTTTTACAAAACAGTTCTGCGAATATCATCAACGCACTTGCAAATTCACCGGGCGTTTCTGAAATGACGGTAGGCCCTTCTATTTCCAAACCGGTAATCCGCGGGCTCGGTTACAACCGAGTGGTCACGATGAACGATGGAGTGCGGCAGGAAGGGCAACAATGGTTTGATGAATTCGGTGAAGAGATCGATGAGTATTCTATTTACAAAGCAGAAATTCTCCGTGGCCCTGCAAGTTTGAGTTATGGTTCCGATGCAATGGCCGGTGTAATTAATCTGTTATCGTTTCCGACTCCTGCTGAAGGAGAGATCAGGGGAAGTGTGCTGAGTAATTATCAAACGAACAATGGGCTTTTCGGGGAATCGATTGATCTGGGTGGAAATAAAAAAGATCTTGTGTGGGATATGCGTTACAGTAATAAGATGGCGCATTGTTACCAGAATAAATACGACGGGTATGTTCTCAATTCAGGATTTTCCGAAAGTGATTTTAAATTCATGACCGGTATCAATCGCAACTGGGGATATTCGCATCTCACTGTTTCTTCATTCGATCAGCATCTCGGGATCATTGAAGGAGCAAGAGACAGTGCAACCGGAAAATTCCTGGAACATTTTTTAGCGGCCGGCCCGAATGACAGCATGGGAATTGCACAGGAAAATATTTTTAAAAAATACAATGACTTCCCGGTCATTCACCAGCACATCCGTCATTACAAAGTGGTACTCGATAATAGTTTTGCGC
Organism: Bacteroidota bacterium; assembly: GCA_016194975.1. Taxonomy (NCBI): domain Bacteria; kingdom Pseudomonadati; phylum Bacteroidota; species Bacteroidota bacterium. Next base: position 4,219 of record JACQAM010000024.1, on the reverse strand, counting down.
TTGGTGAAGGGAAATTGAATGTGAGGATAGGTTTCCAGCAGAATCATCGGCAGGAAGCGAACGATCTTTCACAGGGAGATTTTTACAATAATTATTTTTTCATGAACACGATCAATTACGATGTGCGTTACGTGATGCCCGAAAAAAATCATTTCGAAGTTTCGTATGGTGTGAATGGAATGCAGCAGAATTCGCAGGATAAAGGAACCGCGTTTGTTCTTCCTGAATATTCTTTATTCGATGCAGGTGGATTTGTGATTGCAAAAAAAGCGATGGACAGATTATCGCTGAGCGGAGGATTGCGTTATGATGTGAGAATGTTGAAAGGAAAAGATCTTTATGTCGATTCAACAGGGAAACGTGTTGCTTCTTCTCAGGCCGGGGCGATCAGTGAATTCACAGCGTACACTTCTTCTTTTTCAGGATGGTCGGGAAGTTTTGGAATGACGTATGATTTTACAGAATCATTTTATGGAAAAATAAATATCTCGCGCGGGTATCGTGCGCCGGGTGCACAGGAAAGCGGCGCCAACGGAATTCACGATGGAACTCCATTCTATGAAATAGGAGATCATAACCTGAAAGCAGAAAGCAGCCTCGAAGCTGATGCAACACTTGGTTTGAATAATAAAAATATTACGCTGGAGGCAACCGCATTCGTTAATGAGATCAATAATTATATTTTCGCGGAAAAGTTACAGAGCGTTTTCGACGGCGATTCCATTCGCACGGATCCTGCACTTCCAGCTGATGTTGGCGTGGGCCCCGCATTTAAATTCGTACAGGGCAATGCGGTACTTTCCGGCGGAGAAGGAATTTTAAATATTCATCCGTCATTCGCACACTGGTTGCAATTTGAAAATTCTTTTTCCCTGGTGAATGCCATCCAAAAGAATCAACCCGATTCAACTAAATATCTTCCTTACACGCCACCGTACAAATTCCGTTCGGAAATAAAATTAGTGTGTACGAAAGGTTGCGGCATTTTCAAAAATTCTTACTTCAAATTCGGTGTCGATCATTATGCAGAACAAGATAAGATCTATTACAAATTCAATAATGAAACCGTCACGCCTGCGTACACGCTCGTGAATGCGGGAGTGGGAACCGATATCTGCCCGAAAAAAGGAACGCTGTGTTCCATTTATATTTCAGCGAATAATCTCACCGATGTTGCATACCAGAGCAGCATGAGCCGTTTGAAATACACCGATGAGAATTATGTGACCGGAAGGATCGGCGTTTATAATATGGGAAGGAATTTCAGTTTTAAGTTGGTGATCCCTGTTTCGGTAATAAAGTAAGATTAGGGCATCTCTAATAACTTCGAACTGCTGCGTTGGGCTACGTCCTCAAAATCCTCATTTACGAATAGTAAACTCCGGTTTTTCTGACTTGCCCGCCTTGCATTTCTGTGTTTTTAGAGATGCCCATTAGTCATTTGACAAAAGTCATTGGTTTTTCCGGACAAAGAATCCCCAATGACGATTGACCAATGACCATTATCTTTGCATCCCATGTTAGAAAAACTCGCTGCCATAGAATCACGCTGGAAAGAAGTGGAAAAACAACTTTCACAACCCGATATTTTGTCGGACATGAAACAATTTGCGAAACTGAACAAAGAGTACAAGGATCTGAAAGTGATCGTGGAAAATTATCATCAGTACAGGGATCTGCTGGAAAATATCCGGAACACGAAAGCTATTTTCGTCAGTGAAAAAGATCCTGACTTTCTCGAAATGGCAAAAGCAGAGTTGATAGAACTCGAACCGCAGCAGGCGATCATGGAAGAGAAAATAAAAAATCTTCTTATCCCGAAAGATCCCGAAGATGAACGCAACGCTGTGCTTGAGATCCGCGCAGGAACCGGCGGCGATGAAGCTGCTCTTTTTGCCGGCGATCTATGGAGAATGTACACGCGCTATTGTGAGTTGCATGGATTCAAAGTAGAAGTAGTGGATGTAAGCGAAGGAACAATGGGCGGATACAAAGAAGTGTCGATGAATATTATCGGCGACAATGCTTACGGAACTCTTAAATATGAATCGGGTGTGCATCGTGTGCAGCGTGTGCCGGAAACAGAACAGCAGGGACGCGTTCATACTTCTGCTGCGACAGTGGTGGTGATGCCCGAAGCTGATGATGTGGATGTAGTGATCAATCCGGCCGATATTGAAATTACAACGGCACGTTCGGGAGGAGCAGGCGGACAGAACGTAAATAAAGTAGAAACGAAAGTCATTCTTTATCACAAACCGTCGGGGATACAGATCGCCTGCCAGGTGGAACGTTCGCAGCATGCGAATCGCGAACGCGCTATGCAAATGTTGCGCACAAAACTTTACGAGATCGAGCTGAATAAAAAAAATGAAAAAGAATCGAGCCGCAGAAAAACCATCGTCTCCACCGGCGATCGCAGTGCGAAGATCCGTACGTATAATTTTCCGCAGAGCCGTGTAACAGATCACCGAATAGGATTGACGATGCATAATCTTCCGCAATTTCTCGATGGAGATATTCAGAAAATGATCGACGCGTTGCAGGTGGCCGAAAATGCAGAGCGGTTGAAAGAAGGGGTGCAGTAAGCAGTAAGCAGAAAGCAGTAGGCAGTTCGCAGCGGGAGCAGTCAAAAGTAATCTGTGTTAAATCAGTGGCAATATTTTTGTGCTCAGCTGATCGTTGTTTTAAAAAAAGGAAACCTACAAGGAAAAACAGGAAACCGAAAACCGACAACTCTTATCTTAGCAGTATGAACCGTTCCGGATTATTTTCAATCATAAAGAAAAAAAGATCGTTCCTCTGCATAGGGCTCGATAGCGACAGTAAAAAAATTCCCGAACATTTATTGAAGTGCGAAGATCCTGTTTTTGAATTCAACAAACAGATCATAGAAGCGACGCACGATCTCTGTGTTGCTTACAAACCGAATCTCGCTTTTTATGAAGTCGATGGTGTGAACGGATTGCGTTCGCTCGAAAAAACAATGAAAGTTTTTCCTGAAAATATTTTTACGATCGCCGATGCTAAACGCGGCGACATCGGGAACACATCGGAACTCTATGCACGTTCTTATTTCGATCATTATGGATTTGATGCGCTTACTGTTGCTCCATATATGGGAAGCGATTCTGTAAAACCGTTTCTCGGTTACAAAAATAAATGGGTGATCCTGCTTGCACTCACGAGTAATGAAGGTGCGGCCGATTTTCAATTGCGCGATGTGATCGGTCAGCCGAGCGGAAGACAGGGTGGCGGAAACCCGCCCGAACGATCGGATCGTTCCGGTCGGGCGGGAAAATTATTCGAGGAAGTTCTGCGCACTTCACAGAAATGGGGCAATGCCGACAGCATGATGTACGTGGTGGGCGCAACAAGGGCAGAACATCTTTCACTCATCCGTAAAATTGTTCCCGAACATTTTCTGCTCATCCCGGGCGTGGGCGCACAGGGAGGATCGCTGGCTGATGTGGCGAAATACGGAATGAATAAACAGTGCGGATTATTGGTGAATGCATCCCGTTCCATTCTCTTTGCATCGTCCGGAAAAGATTTTGCAGAGAAAGCAAGAGAAGAAGCGATGAAGCTGCGCGATGAGATGAGTGCGTTGCTGGAGAAATATTGCTGAATGGGTTTTCAGTTTGGATATTTCATTTCTGCAAAACTTGCTTTTGAAAAAATTCCGCATTAGCTTGCATTTACAAAACTCCAACTCATGTCACATACCCCTCCCCAATTTCTCAACATTTCATTGGTAATTGCACTTGCAATTAGCAGCACAAACATGCTCTCGCAGAATCTTCCTTTCTGGAGCAACAACGGAAATAATGTTTCCTCCACAGATTTTTTCGGTTCAACTAACGCAGCAGATCTTCGTTTCCGCACGAACAATCTCGCGCGCATGACGCTCACGAGCGCAGGCACGTTGCGCGTTAACTCGCTCGCAGGCGCAGGAAGCGGTTTTGTTTCGCTCGACGTGAATGGAAATTTGTTACGTGCGAATTTTACGAATGACACGAATCAAGTGCTGAGCGGCGACGGAACATTTAAAAATATTTCTTCCATTGGCGGATGGAAATTTTCCGGAAATAATATTTACAATTCAAATTCAGGAACAGTGGGAATAGGAACTTCATCTCCTTCTTCAGGATATTTGCTTGATGTAAATGGCGACGCGCATTTCTCTGGAAATATTTTTGCATCGGGACTCGTGCTCACC